>JBBROR010000372.1:0-3260 GCA_038229175.1 Acetobacterales bacterium
ACTTCTCCCGAACCGTCTGCTCGATCACCCGCGCGCCGGCAAACCCGATCAGCGCGCCTGGCTCGGCGATCTGAATGTCGCCCAACATCGTGAAACTTGCCGTCACGCCGCCCGTTGTCGGGTCGGTCAGCACCGTGATGAACGGCAACTTCGCCTCCTTCACCACGCGTGACGCGATGATGGTGCGCGGCATCTGCATCAGGCTCACCGCACCTTCCTGCATGCGGGCCCCGCCAGACGCGGTGAAGATAACAAGGGGCGCATCCTGCAGCACAGCCAAACGCGCCGCCGCCACAATCCCCTCGCCCACCGCCGCTCCCATCGAGCCCGCCATGAATTCGAACGCCATAACAGCCACAACCGCCGCCTGCCCGCCAATCTTGCCGTGCGCCACCACAATGGCGTCGTCCAGATGCGTCGTCTCCCGCGCCGTCTTCACCCGATCGGCATAACGCTGACTGTCGCGAAAGCGCAGCGGATCGGCCGGCGCCTTGGGCAGCTCCACCCGGGTGAAGCTGTCCGCATCAAACGTCCACCGCAGCCGCTCCAACGCCGTCGCCCGCAGATGGTGCCCGCAATTGCTGCACACCTTCTGGTTCTTTTCCAGCTCGGCATGGAACATCATCTGCTGGCACGATGGGCACTGAACCCAGAGATTCTCCGGCACATCCCGCCGCCCCAGCAACGTGCGGATCTTTGGGCGAACGTATTCCGTGATCCAGCTCATCGCCCGTCCCTACGCCGAAACCCGCGCGGTGCGGACCGCCTCGGCAAGCTCCCTCACCTGATCCAGCACCAGGCGCACTGTGTTCGGCCCGGCGCGACCCTGCGCGTCCAGGCTGCCGGCCAGCGTGTCGAGCAGGGCAGACGCCACCACCGCCGCATCGGCAGCGCGCACGGCAGCCGCGGCCTGGGCCGGGGTACGCACGCCAAAGCCCACCGCCACCGGCAGGTCGGTCACCGCGCGAATATGGGGAATGGCCGCCGCCAGTTCATCGGCCGAGGCCGTACGCGTCCCCGTCACGCCGGTGATCGACACGTAATAAACGAAGCCCGAGCTGCCATTCAGCACCAGTGGCATGCGGTCGTCATCGGTGGTGGGCGCCACCAGGCGAATCACATCCAAGCCCCGCGCCGTCGCGTGCGGCAGCAACAAATCCGCCTCCTCGCTTGGCAGATCCACCACGATCAGCCCGTCCACCCCGGCGGCGGCGGCATCGGTCGTGAAGCGCGCAATACCATAGCTGTCGATCGGATTGAGGTAGCCCATGAGCACGATCGGCGTCGTGTCGTCCTCACGGCGAAACTCCCGCACCATCGCCAGGGTCCGCGCCATGGTGGCGCCGGCCTTCAGCCCACGAATGGCGGCAAGCTGCACGGTAGGCCCATCGGCCATCGGGTCCGTGAACGGGCAGCCGATCTCGATCAGGTCTGCACCGGCCCCCGGCATGCCGCGCAAAATCGCCATCGAGGTGGCGCTGTCCGGGTCCCAGGCTTCCAAAAACGGAATTAGCGCGCCACGCCCTTCGGCCTTCAAAGCCGCGAACCGGGCAGCGATACGGCTCACAGCGAAACCCCCAAGGCGGCCGCCACCGTAAAGATGTCCTTGTCGCCCCGGCCGCACAAATTCATCAGAATAATCTCATCGGCCCGCATCGTAGGTGCAATCTTGGCCACATGGGCGAGCGCATGCGCCGGCTCCAGCGCGGGGATAATCCCTTCCGACCGCGTGCACATCTGAAACGCCGCCAACGCCTCGTCATCGGTGGCAGACACGTACTCCACCCGCTTGATGTCATGCAGCCAGGAATGCTCCGGCCCAATGCCAGGATAATCCAGCCCGGCGCTGATCGAATGCGCCTCCTGGATCTGGCCGTCTTCATCCTGCAGCAGATAGGTGCGGTTGCCATGCAGCACGCCCGGTCGCCCCATCGAAAGGCTGGCGGCATGCTGCTTGGTGTCCACACCGTGCCCCGCCGCCTCCACACCGATCAGGCGCACCTGGGTGTCGTCCAGATATGGATGAAACAGACCCATCGCGTTGGACCCACCGCCGATGCAGGCCACCGCCACATCCGGCAGCCGCCCCTCGACCGCCCGCATCTGCACTTTCGATTCCTCGCCGATCACCGACTGGAAATCGCGCACCATCATGGGGTAAGGGTGCGGCCCGGCCACGGTGCCGATGATGTAGAACGTGTCGTCCACATTCGCGACCCAGTCGCGCATTGCATCGTTCATCGCGTCCTTCAAGGTGCCAGCGCCAGACGTCACCGGCTTCACCTCGGCGCCCAGCAGCTTCATGCGAAACACGTTGGGCGACTGCCGCGCCACATCGGTGGCACCCATATAAACCGTGCAAGGCAGCCCAAACAACGCACACACCGTCGCCGTCGCCACGCCATGCTGCCCGGCGCCGGTCTCGGCGATGATGCGCGTCTTGCCCATGCGCCGCGCCAGCAAAATCTGGCCCATGCACGAATTGATCTTGTGCGCCCCGGTATGGTTCAGCTCGTCGCGCTTGAAGTAGATCTTGGCACCGCCCAGCAGCTTGGTCATGCGCTCGGCAAACCACAGCGGGCTCGGCCGGCCCACATAGTCCTTCAGGTAATAGTCGAGTTCCGTTTGAAAGCTCGGGTCGGCGCGGGCGGCGGCATAGGCCTGCTCCACCTGCAACACCAACGGCATCAGGGTCTCGGCCACAAAGCGGCCACCAAAATCGCCGAACCGCCCACGCCCATCAGGGCCGCTGCGCAATGAATTCGGAAGGGGGATCGTGTTCACAGTGCGTCTCTCCAGTCAGTCGTCCTTCTTAGCGCAGGATAGCTCTCCAACCAACCGTAGGATGACGCGCGGTTTGGCGCACCACCGATCCCAACGCGTCCATTCATAAACAACCCGGAACAAATAGGACGCGTCTCCTTCAAAAACGCTCAACCACCCTTCAAAACTGGAACCCTCCCATACCCCTGCCGCCGCGCCGCCGCCAAAACACCACGCGGCAACGGAATCCGTCCCCAATCCACCACCGACCGCGCCCGCTTGGCCCGCACCGGCACGCTCGCCCTCTCCGCCCGAACCACCGGCCCCACGCCAGGAATCTCTACCCCCAGCATTTGACAGACCGACCGCAAAATCCGCCGCGCCTGCGGCACATCCGCCAGCACCGCCACCATCTCCGGCTCCGCCAGCACCGTCCGCAACTGCGACGCATACCCCGCCGCCTCGTAAGGCATCACCGCCATCAACCAACCAAACCG
>JBBROR010000373.1:0-3254 GCA_038229175.1 Acetobacterales bacterium
CTGGGATCAAGGCCCCCACCGAAGGATTGTCATGTGGCACCCGAAGAACGAAGCCGAAGCCTGCTCCGAACAGGCCGCGTTGATCGAGTTCCTCCGCGCCACACGTGGGTGGGACGCGCTCGATCCGGCCGGATTGGCGGCCTGGAAAGACCAGAACCCGGCCGGTTATGCCGCAGCCTATCAAGGTTTATCAGGTGGAACGCAGTCCGACGTCCCCATGTCGGACTCCGTCCAACCTATGCTGCCAGTTGCAGATCCGGATGAACCGTGAAGCGCGCCTCGGTCTTGTCCTCGATTTCAGGCAGCGTCACACCGGGCGCGATATCGACCAGCACCACGCCGTCGGGCGTGATGTCGAACACGCCCAATTCAGTCACCACCATGTCCACCACGCCAGCGCCGGTCAGTGGCAGCGTGCAGGCCTTGAGCAGCTTCGGCTTGCCGCCCGCCGTATGCTCCATCAGCACCACCACGCGCTTGACACCGGCCACCAGATCCATCGCGCCGCCCATACCCTTCACCATCTTGCCGGGGATCATCCAGTTCGCCAGATCGCCGTTCTCGGCCACCTGAAGGGCGCCCAGGATGGACAGGTCGATATGTCCACCGCGGACCATGGCAAAACTGGCGGCGGAATCGAAATAGCTGGTCGTGGGCAGCTCGCTCACCGTCTGCTTGCCGGCGTTGATGAGATCGGCGTCCTCGGTGCCTTCAAGCGGGAAGGGGCCAATGCCGAGCATGCCGTTTTCACTTTGCAGCTGAACGTTCATGCCTGGGGGCACGTAGTTGGCCACCAGCGTGGGAATACCGATCCCTAGATTGACGTAGTAGCCGTCCTGCAATTCGCGGGCGGCACGGGCAGCCATTTCGGCGCGGGTCCAGGGCATCTTTCTAATCCTTTATGCGGCTGCGCGCGGCGTCGTGGTGCGCTGCTCGATCCGCTTCTCGACGTTCGGCACATGCACGATGCGATTGACGAAGATACCAGGCGTGATGATGTGGTCGGGGTCGATCTCGCCCGGCTGCACCAGATGCTCCACCTGCACCACCACCATACTGGCGGCGGTTGCCATCATCGGATTGAAGTTTCGCGCGGTTTTCCGATAGACGAGATTGCCCTCGGTATCCGCCTTCCACGCGTGAATGACCGCAAGATCGGCCCATAGCCCACGTTCCATCACGTATTTGGCGCCGTCAAACTCCCTGATCTCCTTGCCCTCGGCGATCTGCGTGCCAACGCCGGTCTTGGTGAAGAACGCGGGAATACCGGCGCCGCCGGCGCGAATGCGCTCGGCCAGGGTGCCTTGCGGATTGAACTCGATTTCCAGCTCGCCGGCGAGGAACTGCTTTGCGAACGTGGCGTTCTCGCCGACATACGAGCTGACCATCTTTTTGATCTGCCGCGTGACCAGCAACAACCCGAGGCCCGCATCGTCGATGCCGGCGTTGTTGGAGATGCAGGTGAGAGCCGTAGCGCCCGAGTCTCGGATGGCCTCGATCAACACCGAGGGAATGCCGCACAATCCGAAGCCACCCGACATGATCGTCATGCCGTCGCGCATCACGCCGTCCAAAGCCGCCGCGGCGCTTGGATACACCTTGTTAACAGCCATTGCCGCCCTCCCGTTACGAGGGCGCACGCTGCCAGAGCAGGGTTATCAAGGCAAGATTACGAGGATCAGATGACCGCGGCGAGTTCTGCCCGCACAGCTGCGGCTAGCGCTGGATTGGCGCGGCGGATCTGCGTCACCCGCAACGCCGATGCGGCACCGGGCGATGGCGAAAGTTCCCAACGTTCCAGAAACAGGTAATCGGCCATCGCCGAGGGTTCGCGCATCTGACCGAGCGCCAACTTCACGGCATTCGTAAGGGGTTCAATGGAAACGAGGGCGGCAACCAAGGCGTTCATCTCGTCCGTCATGCAGGCCCCCAATTCTCTGGGGAACATAACGAACGAGAATGACAATCGGATGCACGGTTCGATGATTAAATCATCACATCGACGATTTTGATCACACAATCGTGCAACGGCCGGTGCTCAGTAGCGATAGAGCTCGTGCTTGAACGGGCCGGACACAGGGGTGTCGATGTATTCGGCCTGCTTCGGCGACAGCTTCGTCAGCTTCGCGCCCACCTTCTCCAGATGCAGCGCCGCCACCTTCTCATCCAGATGCTTCGGCAGCGTATAGACTTGGTTCTCGTACTTGCCCGCAGGCGCCGTCCAAAGCTCCAGTTGCGCCAGCACCTGGTTGGTAAAGCTGGCAGACATCACAAAGCTAGGATGGCCGGTAGCGTTGCCGAGGTTCACCAGGCGGCCTTCCGACAGCACGATCAGGCGCTTGCCATCGGGGAACACCACCTCGTCCACCTGCGGCTTGATGTTGTCCCACTTGTAGTTGCGCAGCGCCTCGATCTGGATCTCGCTGTCGAAATGACCGATATTGGCCACGATCGCGCGGTGCTTCATCTTGCGCATGTCGTCGATGGTAATGACGTCAACGTTGCCGGTGGCGGTGACAAAAATGTCGCCGCGATGCGCGGCGTCTTCGAGGGTCACAACCTCATAGCCTTCCATCGCCGCCTGCAGCGCGCAGATCGGGTCAATCTCGGTCACCAGCACGCGGCAGCCAGCCTGGCGGAGCGAGGCGGCCGAGCCTTTGCCCACGTCGCCGAAGCCGCACACGATGGCAACCTTGCCGGCCATCATCACGTCTGTGCCGCGACGGATCGCGTCCACCAGGCTCTCGCGGCAGCCATAAAGATTGTCGAACTTCGACTTCGTGACACTGTCGTTCACATTGATGGCCGGCACCTTCAGCTTGCCGTTCTTGGCCATCTCCCACAGGCGATGCACGCCCGTGGTGGTCTCTTCGGACAGGCCTTTGATACCGGCCAGCATCTCCGGATACTTTGAGTGCACAAGGCCGGTTACATCGCCGCCGTCATCGAGGATCAGGTTCGGCGTCCAGCCATTGGGCCCGCGCAACGTCTGCTCGATCGCCCACCAGAACTCTTCCTCGGACATGCCTTTCCAGGCGAACACGGGCGTGCCAGCCGCAGCCACGGCGGCGGCTGCATGGTCCTGCGTCGAGAAGATGTTGCACGACGACCAACGGACGGTGGCACCCAGAAATTCCAATGTCTGGATCAGCACGGCGGTCTGGATGGTCATGTGCAGGCTGCCCACGATGCGGGCACCGGCCAGCGGCTTGGTGTTGCCGTACTCGGCGCGCAACGCCATCAGCCCAGGCATC
>JBBROR010000374.1:0-3220 GCA_038229175.1 Acetobacterales bacterium
CCGTCGCTGAACAGGATGCAGCCGGCCTCCTGCAGCATGCCGTGGGTGCGCACCACCTTGCCGCCGACGGCGCCGATGCTGTCGTCCCCGCCCAGCCGTGCCATGGCGATTTCCAGCGCGTTCGGCGGCAGGATGACATCGTTGTTGAGCAGCAGAACGTATTTTCCGCGCGCCGCCGCGATGCCCTGGTTGCTGGCGCGCAGGAAGCCTGAATTGGTGGCGTTGCGGATGAGCGTGAGGCCCTCCACCCGGCTTTCGATGTGGCGCGTGGCGTCCAACGAGGCGTTGTCCACCAAAATGACCTCGAACCGCACGCCGGTGCTGCCGGACAGGTGCAGCAGGGTCTGGATGGTCAGGTCGTAGTGGTTGAAGGCGCAGATCACAACGCTGATGTCAGGCGCCGCCTCGTGCCGCGCGAAGTGGATCAGCGAGGTGGCCTGGCCCTGCGCCCAAAGATGGGCCATCCGCAGGAAGATGTCCTTGCCCGCAAGTTCACTCGCCGGGCGTTCCGTCGCCGGCATGAGATGGGCGGGGCGCACCGCGGCCAGCCCCAGGCGCTGGCCCACGCGCTGGTAGTGGTCAAACGCGGTCAGCCGCGGATCGGCCTTCAGCGCCGCTGCCACCTGCTTGTGGCGTTTATAGAACGCGGGATCGAACCAGGCGCTGGGCTGGCGGTCCTCGAAGCGGCCATGCAGCACGAAATGCAGATAGCCGCAGCGAACGGCGCCAGCGGCGATCGCGTCTGAAATGTCGGAGTAACGGGCGCTGTAGTAGGCCTCGTCGAAGTCCGGGCTTCCGGCGAAGTGCCAGGGCGTCGGATTGGTGAGGTAGTGGTGCAGGGCCGAGGCGTATTCGCCGTCCGTCACCAGGTCCTCCACCTGCTCATGACACGCGAGATACCATTCGGTGTCGAAATACTGCGACAGCCGCAGCGTGCCAAGCCAGGGCGCCATCAACAGCGCGGTGAACGGTTGCTCCGTGATCCCTGTGCCTTCGGCGAGATACGCGGCGTTGAAGAACGGGCTGCCGCTGCTGTCCTCGTTCTGCCCGGCGATCAAGAAATGATGGTAGCCGTTGCGCAGCCCGTTCCGCTCCATCTGCGTGCGCGACAGGTCGCCCCGGCTGGCGCGATAGACGCTGTCGCAGAACAGCCAGTGCGGGTCGCGGTCGAGATGGCCGAACTTGCGGTAATGCGCGAAGCCGTTCTCCCAAATTCCTTCGGTGATGCCGTTCTGCACGTCGGGGTAGGCCGACCGGTACCAGGCTTCATCGAAAAACGGATTGGGAGACAGCCGCCGGGTCACGCCGAAGGTCGTGTAGTGGTCCAGCGGATCGGTGGGCTCGGTGGCGGCCAGCCGGCGCATATGCGTGTCGGCATACCATTCGGCATCGAAAAGGTCCCACGGGCAGGCCTGCCCCGTCGTGGAAGGTGCTGTCACGTCATCAGAGACGTTCGTTTCACTGGCCATTCGCTTTTCGTGCCTTCCATTGCCGGCGTATGTTTGGAAATAAGGCAGTCGAGCGTGGTCTCATTACGAGTCACCTGATGCGTTATCAACCAGAAGCCCATGGCCGGCGCAATCGGCGAACGCGCGAAATATCGAGGGATGGGGCGCGAATTTGTCGACCGGGTGCCGCCTTTGCCCCTGGCGCCATCGCCATGTTTTGATATGTTGCGTAAATCGTCCAAGGAGTGAAATAAAATGAGTAGAGTAGCGCTCGTCACCGGCGGCACGCGCGGCATCGGTGCCGAAATCAGCCGCCATCTCAAAGCCGCCGGGCGCACCGTGGTGGCCAGCTATGCCGGCAACGACACCGCGGCATCGGCCTTCGCCGAAGAAACCGGGATCGTTGTGAAAAAATTCGATGCCGGTGACTTCTCGGCGTGCGAGGCGGCGGTGGCCGAGATCACGGCGCAATGCGGCCCAATCGAGATCCTCGTCAACAATGCCGGCATCACCCGCGACGGCACGATGTCGCGCATGAGCCGGGACATGTGGGACGCGGTGATCGACACGAATCTCGGCTCCTGCTTCAACATGTGCAAACTGACGTTCGATGGCATGCGGGCTGCGAAGTTCGGCCGCGTGGTCAATATCGGCTCCATCAACGGCCAGGCCGGCCAGTATGGCCAGGTCAACTATGCCGCCGCAAAATCGGGCATCCACGGCTTCACCAAAGCTCTCGCCCAGGAAGGTGCCCGCTTCGGCATCACCGTCAACGCCATCGCCCCCGGCTATGTCGACACCGACATGGTCCGCGCGGTGCCGCCCGATGTTTTGCAGAAGATCATCGCGCGCATTCCCGTGGGTCGTCTGGGCCATGCCGAGGACATCGCCCGCGGCGTGCTGTTCCTCACCGCCGACGACGCGGACTTTGTCACCGGCTCCACGCTCTCGATCAACGGCGGGCAGCACATGTATTGAGGGCAGCCGTCTTGGCCGGCGCCGGTGGGGCCAATCTCGCCGGCGCCGGTGCCATCGCCCTGTGGGCCATCTTGGCCCTTCTGGCACGGGAATGCGCGCGCATCCCGCCGCTGGAACTGACGGCGTTCGCATTTTCCGTATCTGCGGTCATCGGGGTCTCGGTGGTGGCGTGGCGCGGACGCCTGGCATTGCTGCGCCAACCCGGTCTGGCCTGGGTGCACGGCGTGGGTGGGCTGGCAGGCTATCACGCGCTGTATTTCGCTGCCTTTGGGTTCGCACCGGCCGCCGAGGCCAACCTCATCAACTACAGCTGGCCACTGCTGATCGTGCTGTTCGCGGCACCCGTGCTGGGCCTGCGTCTGACCTGGCGGCACGGTGTGGGAACACTTCTGGGCGCAGCAGGATGCGTGCTGTTGCTCGGCGGCGCCGCGTCCGCAGGCGAGGCGCCGCTGGCACGGGTCTGGATCGGCTATGCGCTGGCCTTCGCCGCCGCCATCACCTGGGCCCTGTATTCCGTCACGTCGCGGCGGATGGGTGCGGTGCCGACCGAGGCGGTGGCCGGGTTCTGCGCGGCGTCTGCCGTGCTGGCCACCGTGGCGCATCTGGCGTTCGAGACCACACTCATGCCGCGTGGCGGGGAATGGCTGGCCATCCTGGCAATGGGCGCGGGGCCGATGGGGGCTGCGTTCTTCCTGTGGGATATCGGCATGAAGCGCGGCGACCCGCGGCTGCTCGGCACACTGGCCTATGCCACGCCGGTTGCCTCCACCTTGCTGCTGTGTGTGGCCGGTGTC
>JBBROR010000375.1:0-3216 GCA_038229175.1 Acetobacterales bacterium
ACGGTTGGCATCATTTACATGCTCAAGCTGCACCATCTGGTCGACGACAAGATCCATGCGCGTTCGATCGGGCCGTATTCGCTCGTGACCCAGCAGCCGCTGGGCGGCAAGGCGCAGTTTGGTGGCCAGCGGTTCGGCGAGATGGAGGTTTGGGCGCTTGAGGCTTACGGCGCCGCCTACACCCTGCAGGAAATGCTGACAGTGAAGTCAGATGACGTGTCTGGCCGCACCAAGGTTTATGAGGCGATCGTGCGCGAGCAGGACAACTTCGAGGCCGGCATTCCGGAGAGCTTCAACGTGTTGGTCAAGGAACTGAAATCCCTGGGCCTGAATGTTGAACTGGATATGCGCCCCGCTTGATTAAGCCGCGGTTAAGCATTTTGCGTTTCTATCAAGTCCGTCGGGGTGCCCCCCCGGCGGCTCGGTTTCTGATTGACCGTGCGATTCACGCTTTCGGCGCAAGCGCCTTCAGCGATCGCACTTTGGGAGTTTCAGCATGAACGAGCTGATGAAGATCCTGGGCCAGGCTGGCCAGTCCATGACGTTCGACCAGATCAAGATCCAGATGGCGTCCCCCGAGCAGATTCGCTCGTGGTCCTATGGTGAGATCAAGAAGCCGGAGACCATCAACTACCGTACCTTCAAGCCGGAGCGAGACGGGCTGTTCTGCGCCCGCATCTTTGGGCCAATCAAGGACTACGAGTGCCTGTGCGGCAAGTATAAGCGCATGAAATTCCGCGGCATCATCTGCGAGAAGTGCGGTGTTGAGGTGACACTCGCAAAGGTGCGTCGTGAGCGGATGGGCCATATCGAATTGGCCTCGCCAGTGGCGCATATCTGGTTTTTGAAGTCTCTGCCGTCGCGCATTGGCCTGATGGTGGATCTGACGCTGAAGGAGCTGGAGAAGGTTCTGTATTTCGAGAGCTATGTGGTTCTTGAGCCGGGCACGACCGATTTGAAGCTGCACCAGCTGCTGACGGAAGACGGGCTTATGTCCAAGCAGGACGAGTTCGGCGAGGACGCCTTCACGGCCGCCATTGGCGCCGAGGCGATCAAGCATATCCTGTCCAAGATCGACAGCGACGCCGAGAAGGTAAAGCTGCGCGCCGACCTGCGTGACACCACGTCGGAGGCCAAGCGCAAGAAGCTGGTCAAGCGGCTGAAGCTGATCGAGGCGTTTTCGGAATCGGGTGCCAAGCCGGACTGGATGATTTTGGAGGTGATCCCTGTCATTCCGCCCGAACTGCGCCCGCTGGTCCCGTTGGATGGTGGCCGGTTTGCCACGTCTGACCTGAACGATCTGTACCGCCGCGTCATCAACCGGAACAACCGTTTGAAGCGGCTGATCGAGCTGCGCGCGCCAGATATCATCGTGCGCAACGAAAAGCGGATGTTGCAGGAGTCGGTCGACGCTCTGTTCGATAACGGCCGTCGTGGTCGTGCCATCACGGGCGCGAACAAGCGTCCGTTGAAGTCGCTGTCCGACATGTTGAAGGGCAAGCAGGGCCGTTTCCGCCAGAACTTGCTCGGCAAGCGCGTCGATTACTCGGGACGATCGGTCATTGTGGTGGGGCCAGAGCTGAAGCTGCACCAGTGCGGCCTGCCGAAGAAGATGGCGCTCGAGCTGTTCAAACCGTTCATCTATTCGAAGCTTGAGAAGTATGGCCACGCGACCACGATCAAGGCTGCCAAGCGGATGGTGGAGAAGGAGCGTCCTGAGGTTTGGGACATCCTCGAAGAGGTGATCCGCGAGCATCCCGTGATGCTGAACCGCGCGCCCACGTTGCATCGCCTGGGCATTCAGGCGTTCGAGCCGGTGCTGATCGAAGGCAAGGCCATTCAGCTGCATCCGCTGGTGTGCACAGCCTTCAACGCGGACTTCGACGGCGACCAGATGGCGGTGCACGTGCCGCTGTCGCTGGAAGCCCAGCTTGAGGCCCGCGTGCTGATGATGTCGACCAACAACATTCTCAGCCCCGCCAACGGCAAGCCTATCATCGTGCCGAGCCAGGATATCGTGCTTGGCATCTACTATCTATCGTTGGAGACACCGGAATTCCGCGTGGCGCCGGACAATGAGGCGCATGCCTATGGCACGATCGGCGAGATCGAGCACGCGCTGGCGGCCAAGGTTGTGCAGATGCACACCAAGATCCGTGCGCGCTTCCACACGGTGGATGCGGACGGCAAGGCTGTGGTTCAAAAGCAGATCACCACGCCGGGCCGGATGATCATCGCCCAGGTGCTGCCGAAGAACGTCGCCATTCCGTTCAGCCTGATCAACCGCCAGTTGACCAAGAAGAACGTGTCGGACGTCATCGACGCGGTATATCGCCATTGCGGCCAGAAGGAGTGCGTGTTGTTTGCCGACCGCCTGATGGGCATCGGCTTTGCCAACGCCGCCAAGGCGGGTCTGTCGTTTGGCAAGGACGACATGATCATACCGGCCACGAAGGGCGCGATGATCCTGAAGACCCAGGGCGAGGTGAAGGAATTCGAGCAGCAATATCAGGATGGCCTGATCACCGCCGGCGAGCGTTACAACAAGGTTGTGGACGCCTGGTCGCGCTGCACCGATGAAGTGGCCGGCGCCATGATGAAGGAGATTTCGCGCCAGGAGATCGGCTATCCCACCAACTCGGTGTGGATGATGAGCCATTCCGGTGCGCGTGGGTCGCCAGCCCAGATGCGCCAGTTGGCCGGGATGCGTGGGCTGATGGCCAAGCCGTCCGGTGAGATCATCGAACAGCCGATCATCGCCAACTTCAAGGAAGGGCTATCCGTTCTTGAATACTTCAATTCCACCCACGGCGCCCGAAAGGGTCTGGCGGACACGGCGCTGAAGACTGCGAACTCAGGCTATCTGACGCGTCGCCTGGTGGACGTGGCGCAGGATTGCATCATTGTGGAGACCGATTGCGGCACCAGCCTTGGCTTGCAGGTGCGCGCAGTGATGGATGGCGGCGACGTGGTTGCCTCGCTGTCCGAGCGTATCCTGGGCCGTACCACGGCCGAGGATGTTCTTGATCCGGTGTCGGCCAAGCTGCTGGTGCCTGCCAACACGCTGATTGAGGAGACCCACGCCGAAATCATCGAAAAGGCGATGGTCGAGGAGATGAAGATCCGCTCGGTACTGACCTGCGAGGCCAAGGTTGGCGTCTGCGGCGCCTGCTATGGCCGCGACCTCGCGCGTGGCACGCCGGTCAACGTGGGTGA
>JBBROR010000376.1:0-3208 GCA_038229175.1 Acetobacterales bacterium
CACCCCAAAGATCCGGCTGCGCGGCGTTTCCAAATCCTTCGGCCCGAAAATGGTGCTGGACCGGATCGATCTCGACGTTAAAGCCGGCACCTCCATGGTCGTCATCGGCGGCTCCGGCTCCGGCAAGTCGGTCCTCATCAAATGCATCCTCGGGCTCATCGAGCCAGACGCCGGCACGATCGAGATCGACGGCGTGAACGTTCTCACGCAAAACCGCGCCACCCGCGCCGGCATGCGCCAGCGCATCGGCATGCTGTTCCAGAACGGCGCCCTGTTCGACAGCCTGCCGGTTTGGGAAAACGTCGCCTTCGGCCTGCTCGCCCAGAACAAATGTAGCCGCGCCGAGGCCCGCCCCCGGGCAGACGCGGTGCTGGCCCAGGTCGGCCTCGCCCCCACGGTGGGTGACCTGCAACCGTCTGAACTGTCCGGCGGCATGCAAAAGCGCGTGGCCCTGGCGCGCGCCATTGCGTCGACCCCCGAAATCCTGTTCTTCGACGAACCCACCACCGGGCTGGACCCCATCATGGGCGCCGTCATCGACGGGCTGATCGTGGATTGCGTCAAGCGCCTCGGCAGCACCGCCATCGCCATCACCCACGACATGATCTCCGCGCGGCGCATCGGCGACCGCGCCGCCATGCTCCACAAGGGCCGCATCATCTGGGAAGGTGCTGCAGGCGAGCTGATGAACACCGGCAACGCCATGGTCGACCAGTTCACCCACGGCTCGCGCGAAGGTCCCATCCAGATGGAACTGCGCAAATAATCTTTGGAGGCTGAATGGCCGCCCGACCCACCGCCCGTTTCGCCTGCGCCCAATGCGGTGCCGTCACCGCCAAATGGGCCGGCAAATGCGAAACCTGCGGCGCCTGGAATTCCATCAGCGAGGAACCGCAGGAGGCCGCCCCCGGCATTGCCGCCAAAGGCGTGAAATCCGCCCACCGGAAAATCGCGTTCACCGATCTGGCCGGCACCGCCGCCCCGCCGCCCCGCGCCCCCACGGGGATCGCCGAACTCGACCGCGTGCTCGGCGGCGGCCTGGTGCCGGGCTCCGCCATTCTGCTGGGCGGTGACCCCGGCATCGGCAAATCCACCATTCTCCTGCAGGCCGCCGCCAGCCTGGCGAATTCCGGCAAGCGCGTGCTCTATATATCTGGCGAGGAGGCGGTGGAGCAGGTCCGTATGCGCGCCCGCAGGCTGGGGCTGACGGGTGCGAAAATGGAACTCGCCGCCGCCATCAACCTGCGCGATATCATTGGCAGCCTGGAAGCCGCGACCGACGCCACGTTGGTGGTGATCGACTCGATCCAGACCATGTGGCTGGACGAGATCGACAGCGCCCCCGGCACCGTCAGTCAGGTGCGTGCCTGTGCCTTCGAGCTCATCCGCGCCGCCAAAACGCGCGGCTTTGCGGTGGTGCTGGTGGGCCACGTCACGAAAGACGGCGCCATCGCCGGCCCCCGCGTGCTGGAGCATATGGTGGATGCCGTGCTGTATTTTGAAGGTGATCGCGGCCACCAGTTTCGCATCCTGCGTGGCGTCAAGAACCGCTTCGGCGCCACCGACGAGATCGGCGTGTTCGAAATGGGCGAGATGGGGCTGACAGAGGTGCCCAACCCGTCGGCACTGTTCCTGGCCGAGCGGCGCGGCAATATCTCCGGCTCGGCCGTGTTTGCCGGCGTGGAAGGCAGCCGGCCCGTGCTGGTGGAAATCCAGTGCCTGCTGGCGCCCAACCCCGGTGGCAGCCCGCGGCGTTCCGTCATCGGTTGGGATTCCGGCCGGCTGTCGATGCTGCTGGCGGTGTTGGAAACCCGCTGCGGCGTGCGCTTCAATGCAACTGACGTTTATTTGAACGTGGCCGGCGGGCTGCGCGTCACGGAACCAGCGGCCGACCTTGCGGTGGCGGCCGCACTGGTCTCCGCCGCCTACGACACGCCCACCGATCCCGGCATGGTGTTCTTCGGCGAAGTCGGCCTGTCCGGCGAAATCCGCCAGGTGGCCCAGGCCGATGCGCGGCTGAAAGAGGCGGAGAAGCTGGGCTTCGACTCCGCCTGCCTGCCGCGAAGGGTGGCGCGCGGCAATCGCCCGTTGGTGGCGCCGGCCGGGCTGGTCTTGCGCGAAATCGGCCATCTGTCGGACCTGGTGGCCCGCTTCGCAGCCCCTGCACCTGTTCAAAGTGGCAAGGATGCAACGCCCCGGACATCTTCGGTGGCACCTGCGCAGGGCGCAACCAAGTCATCTTGATGACAGGGTGGTGTCAAAGCCGATTAGGGGGATATATGCCCGCAACCTCATCGGGAACCGTTGCGTGAACTGGGTCGATCTCGCCATCATCGCCGTGATCGTGTTCTCGGGGCTGCTCGCCTTCATGCGTGGCTTCGTGCGCGAGGTGTTGAGCATCGGTGCCTGGGTGGGCGCGGTGTTCTTTGCCATGTGGGCGTTCCCCTTCGTGCAGGAGCGGTTTCGCGGCTGGATTCAGAACAACGACATCGCCGACCCGATCGCCTTCGGGGCGATGTTTCTGGTCTCGTTGATTTTCCTGTCGATCATCGCCGGCATGATCGGCGGCGTGGTGCGTGGCTCCATGCTCGGCGGCATCGACCGCACGCTCGGCATGGTGTTCGGCGTCCTGCGCGGCGCGGCACTGGTGGTGTTCGCCTATATCGCCGGTGGCCTGGTGGTGTCGGCCGACAAATGGCCCGAGCCGGTGCTTCAGGCGCGCAGCCTGCCCTACGCCCACGACTTTGCAGTGATCGCCGTCAGCTACCTGCCGCCCCAGTACCGCCCCAAGATCACCGACCTCCCCGCCGGACGCGAAACCCGCGCCGAAGATCTGTTGCACGCCACGCCCCAGGGCCGCGCCGTCATGGCGCGACCCTGAACGGCAAAGGAGCACCCCGATGCAAGAATGCGATATCGAAGACGACAAACCGCACGAGGAATGCGGCGTCATCGGCGTCTGGAACTGCGCCGACGCGGCGGCGCTGACCGCGCTCGGCCTGCATGCGCTGCAGCATCGCGGCCAGGAAGCCACGGGGATCGTGTGTTTCGATGGCCAGCGTTTCAATTCCCAGCGCGGCCTCGGCCTGGTGGGCGAAAACTTCTCCGACGCCCGCGTGATGGCCAAGCTGCCCGGCAGCCGCGCCATCGGCCATAACCGCTACGCCACCACCGGCGAGACGGTGCTGCGCAACGTGCAGCCGCTCTA
>JBBROR010000377.1:0-3198 GCA_038229175.1 Acetobacterales bacterium
GGTCACGGAGAACGAAACGATGAAGAAGCTTATTGCGACCCTGTTGCTGCTCGCCGCCCTGCCCCTGCTCGGCGCCTGCAATACCACCGCCGGTGCCGGCCAGGACATTCAAGCAGGTGGCAAAGCAATCGAGAAGAGCGCTGTCAAAAACATGCCACAGTAAGGGCTTCTGACATGCGCCACTTCTGGTAAAGATCGGATCTTAAAATGTCCACTATCCTTCTGGTTATCGTCGTTCTTCTTCTTGTTGGTGCATTCCCGACCTGGGGCTACAGCTCCAGCTGGGGCTACGGCCCGAGTGGCGGTCTGGGACTTATTCTGATTGTCCTGGTGGTTCTGCTGCTCACCGGTCGAATCTGACGATTGTTGGATAGGCAAAGGCCTGGGAGCGCAATTTCCCGGGCCTTTGTCGTCTTCAGGTGGCGGCAACTGCCAATCGCTCGGCTGCCCTGGAGCGCCCGATGAGCGGAAGCAACGCCTTCAGTTCCGGCCCGTGCTCCTCACCCGTCAAAGCCAGGCGCAGCGGCATGAACAGCGTGCGGCCCTTGCGGCCGGTTTCCTGCTTCAGCACATCGGTCCAGGTCGTCCAGACCTGATCGTTCCACGGCTCGGCCGGCAAATGCGCCAATGCCGTGCGTAGGAATTCGCTCTCGCCTTCGATCACCGGCGGTATGATCGAGCCAGCCACCACGTCCCAGTAGCCACGCGCCTCGGACATCATGTCCAGATTGCCGCGCACGGCCAGCCAGAACGCCTCGGTGGCGCCGGGCGGAAGGCGGGGCGCCACCGAGGCGAACTCCAAATGGTGCAGCAGCTTGCGGTTCAATGCCAGCAACTGCCCGATGTCGAATTTGGCCGGCGAGGCAGAGAACCGGGTGAACTGGAAATCCTTCGCCAAGTCCGCCAACGGCAGCAGCGCCGGATCGGCGGACGAGCCGAGACGGGCCAGGTAGGCGGTGATCGCCCCCGGCTCCACCCCATCGGCGCGCAGGCTGCGCAGCGACATGCTGTCGGTGCGCTTGGACAGCTTGGCGCCGTCACCGGCCGTCAGCAGGGTGAAATGCGCGAAGTTGAACGTTGAGCGATTGCCGCCCAACGCTTCGGCGATATCCAACTGCACGCCGGTGTTGGTGATATGATCCTCGCCACGCAGGATATGCGTCACCTTGCACGCAAGGTCGTCCACCACTGACGTAAAAGTGTACAGCGGCGTGCCATCCGCACGGATCAGCACCGGGTCAGACACCGCGGTCAGCTTCACCTCGCGCTTGCCCAGCACCAAATCCGGCCAGGAGATGCTGTAGTTGGAGAGCCTGAAACGCCAATGCGGCCGCTTGCCGCCGGCCTCGGCCTTCTCGCGCTGCTCCGGTGTCAGCTTCAGCATCGCACGGTCGTACATCGGCGGCTGGCCGCGCTTGACGCGATAATCGCGCTTGGCCTGCAATTCCGCCTCGCTCTCGAAGCAGGGATACAGCCGGCCCGACGCCTTCAGCTTTTCTGCCGCGGCCTCATACAACGCCATGCGGTCGGACTGCTTGAAGCTCTCGTCCCAATCAAGCCCAAGCCAGCTTAAGTCCTGCGCGATGGCGTCGGCGAATTCCTGCGTGCCGCGCGTGGTGTCGGTGTCGTCGTAGCGCAGGATGAACGTGCCGCCCATCTTGCGTGCGAACAGCCAATTCAGCAGCGCCGGGCGACCGTTGCCGACGTGAAGATATCCGGTGGGAGACGGCGCGAACCGAACAACAACCTCGCTCTTGCTCACGAGACATCCTCGTCATCGGCGTCGCCTTCGTCGTCGTCCTCACGCGGATCCAGCGCCCGCCAGTCCCGATCTTCGGCGCTGGCAGGCCGCTCGGCGAACTGGGCCAGCTCCGTGGCGCTGCGCCAAGTCTCGTCGCCGGCATCGATGGCATGCGCGTCCTCGCCGAACGCGAACCACACGTCCAGCACCGCCTTGCCGGTGATCCCGGCCGGCCTGCACATTTCCACACTGTCGCGCACATAGCGGCGCGCAAAGGCGTTGGCCTGCATCAGCGTGGGAAATCCCTTGATCTCCTCCACGATATTGTCCTCGGCACCACCGGACAGATCGAGGATGCGCACCCGCCAGCCGCCCGCGGGGGCAAACAGTTCGGGGATATGAATTTCGCTCAAGAGATCAAACCTGTGAATCCATTTGTGATGGGATAGCGACGGTCTCGCCCGAAGGCCCGCGGAGTGATCTTCACCCCCGGCGGCGCCTGTCTGCGTTTGTACTCGGCCCGGTCCAGCATTTTCCACACGCGCAGCACGGTGCTGCGATCATGCCCGGACTGCACCAGGCCATCGACACTCTGCTCGCCTTCGATCAGCCCGGCGAGGATGGAATCGAGTTCCTCATACGGCGGCAGGCTGTCCTGGTCGGTTTGATCAGGCTTCAGCTCGGCACTCGGTGGCTTGGTGATCACACGCTCGGGCATCACCTCGCCATCCGGCCCCAGCCCGCCCTCGAGGACGTGCGCGTTGCGCCAGTCGCACAGCTCGAACACCAATGTCTTGTAAACATCCTTCAACACCGAAAAGCCACCGCACATGTCGCCATACAGCGTGGAGTAGCCCACCGACATTTCAGACTTGTTGCCGGTGGTCAGCACCATGTGGCCCAGCTTGTTGGAAATCGCCATCAGGATCAGCCCGCGCGAGCGCGACTGGATATTCTCCTCGGTGATATCGGCCTGCCGCCCCACGAAAATTGGCATCAGTGATTCGTCGAACGCTTCCATCGCCGGGGTGATCGGGATGGTGTCGCAGGCCACGCCCAGCAGCCGCGCGCATTCGGCGGCGTCGTCCAGGCTGTCTTGGCTGGTGTAGGGGCTGGGCAGCATGAAGCAGCGCACCCTGTCAGGCCCCAGTGCATCCACCGCCACCGCCGCGGACAACGCCGAATCAATGCCGCCGGACAGTCCCAGAATCACACCGGGGAAGCGGTTCTTGTTCACATAATCCGCCAGCCCCAACATCATGGCGCGATAGATCAGCTCGTGCCGATAAGGCTCGTCGGGCAAGGGCTGCGGCATGCACACGAGCTTGTCGCCAACATATTCCCATTCGGTCAGCGTGATGTCGGATTGAAACAACGGCATCTGGCACGCCAGCGAGCGATCCGGGTTCATCACAAAACTGCCGCCGTCGAACACCAGCTCGTCCTGCCCGCCCACC
>JBBROR010000378.1:0-3195 GCA_038229175.1 Acetobacterales bacterium
CGCCACCGCCGCCGTCGCCGCCACCCCCGCACGGGCCCAAAGCTGGAAGGCGCAATACCCCGAACTCGTCTACGCCACCGTCCCGGCCGAGAACGCATCCGGCGTGATGGATCGCTACGCCCCGTTCATCGAATACCTCACCAAGGAAATCGGCACCAAGGTCACGTTGCGCGTCGCCAACGACTACGCCGCGGTCATCGAGGGCCAAAAGGCCGGCAACGTCCAGATCGCATCCTACGGCCCGGCCTCCTTCGCCAAGGCCCGCATCATCGGCGTCAAAACCGACGCCTTCGCCATCGACGTCAATTCAGACGGCACCAAAGGCTACTACTCGGTCTTCTACGTCCGCACCGACAGCCCCTACAAAACCATCGAAGACCTCAAGGGCAAGGCGATCGGCCTCGTCGATCCCAACTCCACCTCCGGCTACAACATGCCGATGTTCAAGCTGAGCAAGCTGGACATCAAGCCAGACACCTTCTTCTCCAAGGTCGTCGTCACCGGCAGCCACGAGAACGCCGTGCTCGCCCTCGCCCAGGGCACCGTCGACGTCTGCGCCAATTGGTGGAACGCCGATGACGACAGCAACCTCACCCGCATGCTCACCAAGGGCATGGTCCGCGACAAATCCGGCGCCACGCTGAAAAAGAGTGATTTCCGGATCATCCTGAGATCCGACCTCATCATCAACTCGCCCGCCGCAATCCTCGAAAGCCTGCCAGACGATCTCAAGACCGCCATCAAGAACGCGTTCTTCAACGCCCCCACCAAGGCGCCCGAAGCCTTCGCCAAACTGTCCGACGGCAAGAACAAGCCCTGGGCGCCGATCACCAACGCCGACTACGAAGACACCATCAAGCTGGTCCGCTTCGTCGACAGCCTGCGCAAGGCCTAAATCTCGCCAGAACGCTGCAAGAAGGGCCGAGGCGGCAACGTCTCGGCCCTTCTCACGTCCCAGCTCCTCACTTAATCGCCTCCCACATCCCACGAGGTCCATGTGGCTCGAACCATCCGGGCGGACGCTTCCGCAACCATCGCCGCCCTTATCGCAGCCTACGCAAACGAGCTCGCCGCCCGCCGCCACCGCGCCCTGGTCGGCTTCGCCCTGCTCGCCGTGGGAGTAGCCGTCTCCTTCTGGACGGCCGAGATCCGCCCCCTGGTCTTCTTCGACCACATCGGCAACTTCTTCAGCTACGTCGCCGGCCTCTTCGTGCTCGACACCGGCGCATCGGTCTTCTCAAACCCCACCGAATGGTACTGGGGCCTCCTGAAATGGTCCCGCCTCCTGCTCGACACGCTGCTGATCGCCTATGTCGGCACCCTGCTCGGCGCCGCACTGGGCTTCGCACTCTGCTTTGTCTCCGCCCGCAACCTGATGCGCTCCGCCTGGACATGCGCCCTGATGCGCCGCTTCCTGGAATTCGGCCGCACCGTGCCAGACATCGTCTTCGCGCTCATCTTCGTCGGCGCCTTCGGCCTCGGGCCGGTCCCGGGCGTCCTCGCCATCGCCATGCACACCACCGGAGCCCTCGGCAAGCTCTTCGCCGAAGTCGTCGAGAACATCGACATGAAACCCGTCGAAGGCATCGCAGCCGCCGGAGGCACCTGGCTGCAACAGGTCCGCTTCGGCGTCCTCCCCCAGGTCCAGTCCAACTTCGTCAGCTACGCGCTGCTCCGCTTCGAGGTCAACGTCCGCAGCGCCGGCGTCCTCGGCTTCGTCGGCGCCGGCGGCATCGGCATGACGCTCATGGTCTCCATCCGCAAATTCTACGCCTCAGACGTCAGCGCCATGCTGCTCATGATCATCGCCACCGTCATGCTCATAGACTACGGCACCGAAAAGCTGCGCCACCGTCTCATCGGCGAGGAGCACCGGGCATGAGCGGCGCCAGAATCCATCAGACTACACGCCGCCAAAAATTCATCCACGACGCCTCTGGCGTCGCCGCCCGCCATCACGCCCTCCTGCAAATCCCCCTCCACCGACGCATCGCGGGCGTATCAATCTGGATCGCCCTGGCCGCCCTCTTCGTGTTCGGCCTGGTCCAGCTCGGCTTCAGCGTCCACCTCTTCACCGAAGGCTTCGTCAATCTCGGTTGGATAATCGGCCTGATGATCCCCCCCAATCCCGAAACCTGGTCGCGCGTGGTCTTCTATCTCAACCAGCTCGCCCAAACCCTCGGCATCGCCTTCCTCGGCACCCTCGTCGCCACCGCGCTCGCCTTTCCGTTCGGCTTCCTCGCCGCCACCAACGTTGTCCCCAACATCGTCGTCCACGTCCTCTCCCGCCGCCTGTTCGACACCATGCGCGGAATCGACACGCTGGTCTGGGCCCTGGTCTGGATCAACGTCGTAGGCCTCGGCCCCTTCGCCGGCACGCTGGCCATTATCTGCTCGGACTTCGGAGCGCTCAGCAAACTCTTCTCCGAAGCCATAGAAGCCACAGACCGCAAACCGATCGAAGGAATCCTGGCCTCGGGAGGCAGCCGCCTCGCCGCCATCCGTTTCGGCATCATGCCCCAGGTCCTGCCCGTCATCACCAGCCAGGTTCTCTACTTCTTCGAATCCAACACCCGCTCCGCCACCATCATCGGCATCGTCGGCGCCGGCGGCATCGGCTTGTCGCTCTCCGAAATGATCAGCACCCTGGAATGGCGCCAGGTCTCCTTCATTATTCTACTCTTGCTGGTAACGGTCTCGATCATCGACCATTTCTCCACCAAACTCCGCCTGGCCATCATCGGCAAACGCCCAATCTGACCACCACACGGCGTCCCAAACCCCAACTCATAAACAAACCGGAACAATCACAACGCACCTCTTCCCCAAACCCAATCACCCCTTCTTCAAACACCGCACCCCATACCCCTGCCGCGTAGCCGCCGCCAAAACCCCGCGCGGCAACGCAATCCGCCCAAAATCCACCACCACCCGAGCCCGCTTCACCCGCGTCCGCGGCGCCTCCTCCCTATCCGCCACCGGAACCGGCGCTCGCACCCCAGGTATCTCCACCCCCAGCATCCGACAAACCGGCCCCAGGATCCGCCGCGCCTGCGCCACATCGGCCAACAGCGCCGCCATCTCAGGCTCCTCCAAAATCGTCCGCAACTGCGACCCATACCCAGCCGCCTCACAGGGCATCGCCGCCATCAACCACCCAAACCGAACCGGCAACCGCCCCCGACCCGAAACCCC
>JBBROR010000379.1:0-3186 GCA_038229175.1 Acetobacterales bacterium
GAAAAAGCCACCGGCGCCATCACCAGCGAGGCCCTGGGCCGCTCGCTCAGCGCGCTGCTGCCAGACAACGCCATCGTGGTCGACGAAAGCGTCAGCTTCGGCCGCGGCCTTTATCCCGGCACGCATCACGCCGCCCCGCACGACTGGCTGCAACTCACCGGCGGCGCCATCGGCGACGGCCTGCCCATGGCCACCGGTGCCGCCATCGCCTGCCCGGATCGCCGCGTGGTCACGCTGCAGGCCGATGGCTCGGCGATGTACACCGTCCAGGCGCTCTGGACTCAGGCGCGCGAGCGGCTGGACGTCACCACCGTCATCCTCGCCAACCGCAAATACGCCATCCTGCTCGGCGAGCTCGCCAATGTCGGCGCCAACCCCGGCCGCGTCGCCCTTGATATGATGGACCTCGGCAACCCGGACCTGGACTGGGTCAAGATCGCAAACGGCATGGGGGTGAACGCCGCCCAGGCCACGACGATGGAAAGATTCAACGACCTGTTCGAACAGGCCAATCAAACGCCCGGCCCCTTCCTCATAGAACTGCTCATCCCGTAGGGCTGGGCGAAGTCCACCACTCTCACCCCGCGAAACGGTGGACTTCGCCCTTCCTACACCACATCGACATCCGGCCGATCATTCCCCATCGACAGCTCGGTATGCCACTCCCCCGCGGCATCCTCATACTCGATATACGTTGTATTCCCCGGCACATGCTGTTCCTGGGCCACAAGCTGCGCCGCGCGATGCGCCAGCTTGTGGCTTGGGAACGTCTCGGAGAACACCCCATCCAGCGTGTACGCCCAGCCGCCGTCATGCGGAGCGACGCGATAATGGATGTTGGCCATTGAAAACTCTCCCATTCTTCAACCAAACAAGTGTCCAAAGCTGGGTTTCGTTCCGATCCCCATCCCGTTTAGCAGTTGAACGGCGCGGCGCAATCCGCCATGTAGAGGGTATTCGAGTCATCCCTCGCGGGAGAGTGCAAGCACGCTGCTTGCCGCCGAAGGCGCAACCGGCCCCCGGAAACGCTCAGGTGCCCAGGACCGCGTCGGGATAAAGAATCTCTGGAAAGCCGACCACACGATTGTGGTCGCACCGACGGCGAAAGGGCCATGGTTTTGGCCCGAATCTCTCAGGTTCCGTGACAGAGGGGGGTCATTCTGGCGACATATCGTTGCCAGCTGACCTGCGTCCGGAGCCAGAATGAGCGAATCCCTCAAGATCACCAGGCTGGACGCTCTGAACCGCGAGCTCGGCGCAAAGATGGTGCCCTTCGCCGGATACGCCATGCCGGTGCAATACCCCGCCGGCATCCTCACCGAACACCTGCACTGCCGCGCCCAGGCCGGCCTGTTCGACGTCTCCCACATGGGCCAGGCCACGCTCGAAGGCCCAGGCGCCGTCGCAGCTCTCGAAGCACTGATCCCCGGCGACATCCAGGGCTTAAAACCCGGCCGCCAGCGCTATTCGCTCCTGCTGACCGACACCGGCACCATCCTGGACGATTTCATGGTGGCGAAAATCAGCGACACCGTGCTGTTCCTGGTGGTCAACGCCGGCCGCAAGGAGGCGGATTTCGCCCATATCGCCGCCCATCTGCCCGATGGCGTAACGCTCACCCGCCACGAAGACCGTGCCCTCATCGCCCTGCAAGGCCCCGAAGCCGCCAAGGTGTTCGCCCGCTTCGCGCCAGCGTCCGAAACGATGTCCTTCATGGATGTCCGTGATTTCGAGATCGACGGCATCGGCCGCATCCGCGCCAGCCGCTCCGGCTACACCGGCGAGGACGGCTTCGAAATCTCCGTCCCCAGCGACACCGCCGAAAAATTCGTCCGGATGTTATTGGCCGAGCCGGAAGTTGCCCCCGTGGGCCTCGGCGCGCGCGACAGCCTGCGCCTCGAAGCCGGGCTGCCGCTGTACGGCCATGACATCGACACCACCACCACCCCCGTCGAGGCCGGCCTCACCTTCGCCATCAACAAGCGCCGAAAAATCGCGTGGGACTTCGCCGGTGGCCCCGCGCTGCGCTCACAGATGGATAACGGCGTGTCCCGCCGCCGCGTCGGCATCCAGCCGGAAGGCCGCGCGCCCGCCCGCGACGGCACCGAGATCGTCGATGCCAGCGGCGCCGTCATCGGCAAAATCACCTCCGGTGGATTCGGCCCCAGCGTGGGCGCCCCTATCGCCATGGGCTATGTCGATACCGCTCACGCCACCGATGGCGCGCCCATCGCCTTGATGGTGCGCGGCAAGCCGCTGCCCGCCCGCATCGTCGCCATGCCATTCGTTCCCCACCGCTACTCCCGCTGAAGGACATCACATGACCCAGATCCGCTTCACCAAGGACCATGAATGGGTGCGCCTCGATGGCGACACGGCAACCGTGGGGATCACAAATCACGCCCAGGAAGCCTTGGGCGACGTGGTGTTCGTCGAACTGCCCGAGCCCGGCCGTGACGTCACCGAGGGCGAGGCCTGCGCCGTGGTGGAAAGCGTGAAGGCGGCGTCAGACGTCTATGCCCCGCTCGCCGGCCACGTCACACAAACCAATGCCGGGATCACCGAGGATCCCGCTCTGGTGAACCGCGAAGCCGCCGGCGAAGGCTGGTTCTTCAAGATGACCCTGTCCGACAAGGCCGCCTTCGATGCCCTGATGGACGAAGCCGCCTACGCCAAGTTTGTGGAAGAAGCATAATGAACGCGCTTATCGAACTTGAGGCCCTTGAGGCCGCCGACAGCTTCGTCGCCCGCCACGTCGCCCCTTCGGACGTTGAAATCGCCGCCATGCTGAAGGCCGTCGGCGCCGTCACGCTGGACGACCTCGCCGCCCGCACCGTCCCCGGCGGCATCCGCATCCAACACGCGATGGACCTGCCGCCGGCCATCGACGAAGCCGCCACCATCAGTGAACTGCGCGCGCTCGCCAGCCATAACGAGCTGAAGAAGTCGCTGATCGGCCAGGGCTATTACGGCACGCACACCCCACCTGTCATTCTGCGCAACGTGCTGGAAAACCCCGGCTGGTACACCGCTTACACGCCCTACCAGGCCGAGATCGCCCAGGGTCGGCTGGAGGCGCTGATCAACTACCAGACGATGATCTGCGAGCTGACCGGCCTCGCCATCTCCAACGCTTCGCTGCTGGATGAAGCCACTGCCGCGGCCGAAGCCGTCAGCATGGCGCAC
>JBBROR010000380.1:0-3177 GCA_038229175.1 Acetobacterales bacterium
CATCGTTGCCAGCAACCGCAACGACATCCTCGCCCGCTTCCTGGAAGCGAACGACATGAGCGTGCGCGGCGTCGAGCCCAGCCTGTCCCCCAGCATGGACATCCAGGTCAGCTCCAACTTCGAACGATTGCTGTTCGAGATTCAGGGCAGGGACGCGTCGCTGACGGCGTCGACAATGGAGTCGTTCCGCACCTCCGGCCGCATGGTGGTGGCCGAAGCGGCATGGCGCGAGGCAACCGCCCTGTTCACCGGCTTTCGGCTCGGTGATGACGAAACGCTGGAAGCCATACGCGGCCTCTACGCCTCCGCCGGCTACCTTGCGGACCCGCACAGCATCATCGGCATCGAGGCCGCGCGCGCCCTGGTGCGGCCCGGCGTGCCGATCGTCGCCATGGCCACCGCGCACCCCGCCAAATTCCCCGACGCGATCGAGGCGGCGATAGGAACCAGACCCCCTCTCCCTGCCGACCTCGCCGATCTATATGAACGAACTGAGCTATTCACCCGCGTGCCCGCCAGCCTTCCGGCCATCGAGGCCCAGGTCCGCGCCACTGTTTTGAGGAACGCCGCATGAGCAAATCCGACCCCATCCGCGTCACCCGGCTCGACAACGGCCTCACCGTGGTCAGCGAGCGGATGGACCGCGTCGAGACCGTCTCGCTCGGCGCCTACGTCGCCACCGGCACGCGCCATGAAGACTCCGCCGAAAACGGCGCGTCGCATTTCCTCGAACACATGGCGTTCAAGGGCACCGAAAAGCGCTCGGCCGCGGCGATTGCGGAAGAAATCGAAAACGTCGGCGGCCACATCAACGCCTACACGGCCCGCGAGCAGACCGCTTACTACGTAAAAGTGCTGAAGGAGGACATGGCGCTGGGCACCGACATCATCGGTGACATCCTCACCCATTCCACCTTCGACCCCGATGAGATGGAACGCGAGCGCGGCGTCATCCTGCAGGAAATAGGCCAGGCCAACGACACGCCGGACGACATCATCTTCGACCATTTCCAGACCACCGCCTTCCCGAACCAGCCGATGGGCCGCCCCGTCCTGGGCACCGAAGGCCTCATCCGCGGCATGCGGCGCGACACGCTGATGAACTACATGAAGCGGCACTACGCCGCGTCCAACACCGTGGTGGCCGCGGCCGGCAATCTCGACCACGACCATTTCCTCGACCTCGTGCAGCGCCACTTCTCCGACCTGCCCACCGACCCCGCACCATCCACAGAACCCGGGCTCTACGCCGGCGGCGAGTTCCGCGAGGCCCGCGACCTCGACCAGGTCCACGTTGTGCTGGGCTTCCCCTCGGTCGGCTACGGCCACCCCGAATATTACCCGTCCATGCTGCTCGCCACCCTGCTCGGCGGCGGCATGTCGTCGCGTCTGTTCCAGGAAATCCGCGAAAAGCGCGGGCTGGTCTATTCAATCTATGCCTTCGCCTCGCCCTACAGCGACGGCGGGCTGTTCGGCATCTACGCCGGCACCGGCGAGAGCGAGGCCGCCGAGCTGATCCCGGTCACGCTCGACGAACTCCACAAAGTACAGCACAGCGTCACCGAGGCCGAACTCGCCCGCGCCCGGGCGCAGGTGAAGGCCGGGCTTTTGATGTCGCTGGAAAGCACCGGCAGCCGTTGCGAGCAACTCGCCCGGCAGATCCAGGTATTCGGCCGCGTGATGCCGGTGGCCGAGACGGTCGCCAAGATCGACGCTGTCACGATCGCCAGCGTAGAGGCCGCGGCTGCCCGCATTTTCCGCAGCCAGCCCACGCTCGCCGCCATGGGGCCAGCCGGCCAGGTGCCCAATCTCTCCGCCATTTCCACCCTTCTGGCAGCCTGATCCAATGAACCATATGGACCTGCTGGGCGACCTGATCGCCCGCGCCCGCAAAGCCGGCGCCGATGCCGCCGATGCGGTACTGGTGGCCGGTAGCTCATTGTCGGTCTCGCGTCGCGATGGCCAGACCGAGCAACTGGAACGCTCCGAAGGCCAGGATGTCGGCCTGCGCGTGTTCGTGGGCCAGCAGGCGGCCATCGTGTCCGCCACCAGCATCGATCCCAACGGGTTCGATCTGCTGGCCGAACGCGCCGTGGCGATGGCGCGCGTTGTGCCGCCCGACCCCTATGGCGGGTTGGCCGAAGCGATGGCGCCGCCCGAAATGGGCAACCTCGAACTGGATGACGGCCACGAGCCGGACGCCACCACGCTGCTCGGCCGCGCTGAAATCGCCGAACAGGCAGCGCGTTCCATCGAAGGGATCACCAACACCGAGGGCGCCGAAGCCGGCTTCTCGCGCACCGAGATCGTGCTCGTCACCTCGGCGGGGTTCACCGGGCGTGTGCTTCGCAGTGGCCATTCCATCTCTGCCACCGCCCTGGCCGGCAGCGGCGTGGGGATGCAGCGCGATTATGACTACTCGTCCAAGATCCATTTCACCGACCTCCAGGACCCAGAGGCGATCGGCCTGTCGGCCGCGCACCGCGCCTTGGCACGGCTTGGTCCGGTGCGCCCCAAAACCTCCGTCATGTCGGTGCTGTTCGACCCGCGCGTGTCGGGCAGTTTGCTTGGCCATTTCCTGGGTGCCATCAACGGCGCCTCGGTGGCGCGCGGCACGTCCCTGTTGAAGGACCGCATGGGCCAGGCGATCTTCGGCAGCGGCATCACCGTCATCGACGACCCCCGCCGGGTTCGTGGCGCGCGCTCGCGGCTGTTCGACGGCGAGGGCGTGCCCACCCGCACCCGAACGCTGATTGACGGCGGCGTGTTGCAAACATGGCTGCTCGACAGCCGCTCCGCCCGCCAGCTTGGCTTAGCGTCGACCGGCAACGCCGCACGCGGCACCGGCGGCCCGCCGTCGCCCTCATCCACCAACGTCTACATGCAGGCCGGCACCCTCACGCCGGCGCAGCTGATGGCCGACATCAAGGAAGGCCTCTATGTCACCGAACTGCTCGGCGGCGGCATGAACGGCATCACCGGCGACTACAGCCGCGGGGCCGCAGGCTTCATGATCCGCGATGGCGCCATTGCCGAGCCGGTGGCCGAGATCACCATCGCCGGAAATGGACTGGAGATGTTCGCACGCCTGGTTCCAGCGAACGATCTCGAATTCCGCCGTGGCACCGACGCGCCCACCATCCGGGTAGATGGACTGACGATGGCCGGTGCATGAAC
>JBBROR010000381.1:0-3171 GCA_038229175.1 Acetobacterales bacterium
ATATCCGCCCGATGGTGCTGACGGACCGATTCTTGGAACTCGACGCGCCGTCAAAGAAATGGATCGATGACGGGCGGACCGCGTAGGACGTGGTCGAGACGGTTATGAAGGCGTTGGGACAATCAACATGATGATGCGCCGTTCATTTCTGGGCTTGCTCGGCCTCGCTGGTGCGATGGCCGTCACGCCGAGCCTGGCGAAAGCCGAAAATGCGCCCGCGCAGCCGATCGCAGCACTCAACGCGGGGTTGATGCAGGTGATGATTGCTGGCAGGGCCACGGCGTTCGCCACACGGATGGCAACACTCACGCCGATTGTGCAGGCCAGCTTCGATCTACCACTCCTGCTCCGGAATTCGGTTGGTCCCGCGCGCTGGACCAGCGTTGCGGAGGCGCAGAAAACCGAATTGCTGGAGGCATTCACCCAGTTCACCGTCGCCAGCTACGTGGCCAATTTCGATGTCGCCAGCGGCGACACCTTCGTCATTGCGCCAGAGAACAGAATGTTGGGCAAGGACACCGTGGTGCAGACCCGCATCGTGGGTTCCGCCGGCGAGACCACGAAGCTGGATTATGTGATGCACAACACGACCGGCGCCTGGAAAGTCGTCGATGTCCTGCTGGACGGCACGATCAGCCGGGTGGCCGTTACCCGGTCGGATTTTCGGGCCTTGCTCGCCACGCCCGACGCAGCGCCGCTGATCGCCAGCCTGCGCAGCAAGGTGTCTAACCTCGCCGCCGGAAACGCATCCTGAGGTGGACGCGCCGGGCCTCCTCGCCGCGATAGCCGCGGCCCTCGCGCTGGCCGGCATTGGGCAGGCACTGGCCGGCCTGCGCTCGGTGCGCCGGTTTGCCCGCCATCAGCCGCCTGCCTGCCAAGAGCGCCCGGGCCTGACCCTTTTGAAGCCGCTGTATGGCGACGAACCGCTTCTGGAGGAGGCGCTGGCCAGCGTCTGCACCCAGGATTATCCATTGTTCCAGGTGGTGTTCGGCGTGCAGGACCAGGCCGATCCCGCAATTTTGGTGGTGCGCAGGCTGCAGGCCCGCTTCCCGGACCGCCACATCGATCTCGTGATCGATCCCACGCAGCATGGCCGCAATCGCAAAATCTCCAACCTCATCAACATGTTCGGCACTGCCGAACACGATATGATCGTCATTGCCGACAGCGACCTGCATTGCGCGCCGAATTATCTGTCCCGGATCATGGCCGAGTTCACGGTGCCCAACACCGGCCTCGTCACAACGCTGTATGCCGGCCTTGCCGCCAATCCGTCCCTGGCCGCACGGCTCGGCGCATCGGCGATCAATCATGGCTTTTTGCCCGGCGCCCTCATGTCGCGCGATCTGAACCGCGAGGACTGCCTGGGCGCCACCATGGCGTTGCGCCGTGAGACGTTGATGCGCATCGGCGGGCTGCATGCGCTGGTCGACCACCTCGCAGACGACAACATGCTGGGCCAACTTGTCCGAACCACCGGCCAGCGCATCCGGATCGCGGGCACGGTGCCGTCCACCACGGTGCCGGAGCGTCATCTGGGTGCGCTGTTCCGCCACGAGCTACGCTGGTCGCGCACCATCCTCTCGTTGGTGCCGGTCGCCTTCGCGCTGTCGTCCATTCAGTTTCCATTGTTCTGGTCGGCACTGGCCTGGGTGCTGTCCGGCGCGCCCTGGGCCGCAGGCCTGTTTGTGGCCACCTGGGCGATCCGTGCTGGCGTGGCGGTGGCGATCGATCGCAGGCTTGGGCTGGTGGCACAAAAATGGGCCACCCCTGTGCCGATCGTGCTGCTGCCGTTACGAGATTTCTTGTCCATCGCCATCATCCTCGCCAGCTATGCGAGCGATAGGGTGGAATGGCGTGGCCAGATGATGCATACCCGACCCGCCGACCCGTCCGAACCCGAATTACCCCGGCAATCCCCGCAGGACGCGCCGACGCAAGGGACTGTATTGTCATGATGAAGACCCTCTTCCTGCAGCCCCCGTCATTCGACGGCTTCGACGGCGGCGCCGGCTCGCGGTATCAGGCCAAGCGCGAAATCAAGAGCTTCTGGTTCCCCACCTGGCTCGCCCAACCCGCCGCCCTGGTGCCCGGCTCCACCCTGATCGACGCGCCGCCTGCGCGCATCGGCATGGACGTTGTGCTGAAGGCTGCTGCCGAGCATGAATTGTGCATCATCCATACCTCCACGCCATCCTTTGCGTCGGACGTGAAGGTGGCCGCGGCCATGAAGCAGGCGAACCCACGGCTCAAGATCGGCATGGTCGGCGCCAAGGTGGCGGTGCAGGCTGAGGAATCGCTGCAGCAGGGCGTGCCGATCGACTTCGTGGCGCGCAACGAGTTCGACTTCACCATCCTCGAAGTGGCCGAGGGGCGCGACTGGTCCGAGATCGACGGCATCTCCTACCGCAATGCGGACGGGCTGCTGGTGCACAACAAGGATCGCGAGATCCTGGAGGACATGGACGCGCTGCCCTTCGTGAGCGACGTCTATAGCAAGCACCTGCGCATCGAGGACTATTTCATCGGCTACCTCAAGCACCCCTACGTCTCCATCTACACCGGCCGTGGGTGCAAGAGCCGCTGCACCTTCTGCCTGTGGCCGCAGACGGTGGGCGGCCACAAGTATCGCGTGCGTTCAGCGCAGAACGTAGCGGCTGAAGTTGCGAAAATCATGCACGAGCACCCGCAGGTGAAGGAGATCTTTTTCGACGACGACACCTTCACGGACAATTTGCCGCGCGCCGAGGAAATTGCCCGGGAGCTGGGCAAGCTGGGCGTGACATGGTCGTGCAACGCCAAGGCGAATGTGCCGCGCAAGACACTCGAAGTGCTCAAGGCGAACGGGCTGCGCCTGCTTCTGGTGGGCTATGAGAGCGGCAACCAGCAGATCCTGCACAACATCAAGAAGGGCCTTCTCATCGAGACGGCCAAGAAATTCACGAAGGATTGCCACGAGCTCGGCATCAAGATCCACGGCACCTTCATCCTGGGCCTGCCCGGTGAGACGCGCGAGACCATCCAGGAGACGATCGAATACGCCAAGGAGATCAACCCGCACACCATGCAGGTGTCGCTGGCGGCCCCCTATCCCGGCACCTTCCTCTACAAGCAAGCGGTTGAGAACGGCTGGCTGGACGTGGAGAATGCCGAGTTGATCGACGATCATGG
>JBBROR010000382.1:0-3167 GCA_038229175.1 Acetobacterales bacterium
AGTCGGTTATTTTTTGCAGGCTGAGCGAGAGCGCGAAGAAGGCAAGACAGAGGCCGACGGGGATGACTGTCGACATGCGGTCTTCGACGGCGCCGCGCAGGAGATTGATGGCGCCGATGACGACGGCGATGATGGCGATGGTGGCGGCAACGAAGCGGAACTGGTCGATGTCGGAGAGCAGGTTGGGAAGGTAGACGACGATGGCCGCGCCCAATATCGGGCCGACGCGGGATTTGCGGCCGCCCATGGTGACGGCGAGCAGGAAGGTGATCGACTGCTCGAAGCTGATGTTGTTGGGGGCCACGTATTGTTCGGAATAGGCGAACAGCACGCCGGCGAGGCCCGCGAACCCGGCGCTGGTGACGAAGGCGAGCACCTTGTGCTTGTAGACCGAGACGGCCATGCAGTCCGACGCGATCGGGCTGTCGCGCAGGGCCTCGAAGGCGCGGCCGTAGCGTGAGGCCAGCAGGCGGGAGATCACCACGAGTGTTACGACCAACGCGATGGCGATGACGTAGTAGAACTGCGTTTCCACCATGCGCGGCCGCGGCATCTTGAAGATCGACATGGTGTCGCCGAGCACGCGCCAATCATAGAACAGCGGGCGGCTGAGCTTGATGCCGAGCGGGCCGTTGGTGAGGTCGACCGTTTCGTTGATCAGGATCTGGATGATGGTGCCGAAGGCGAGCGTGACCATGGCCAGATAGGGTCCGGTGACGCGCAATGCCGGCAGGGCCAGCAAGGCGCCGAACGCAGCGGACACCACGATGCCGCAGGGGATGGCCCAGCCGAAGCTGATGCCAAGCTGGAAATTCAGGATGGCCGCGGTGTAGGCGCCGATGCCGAACAATGCGGAATGGCCCAGCGACACTTCGCCGGTATAGCCGAACACCACGTCCAGCCCCACGGCGAGGATGGCGAAGATGGCGATCGTGGCCACCAGGTGGATGTAGTAAGGGCTGGTCACCACGAACGGGAACACCAGCAGGGCGAAAAGGCCGAGGGCCTTCAGAAGGTTCGCACGCATAGGGGTCAGACCTTCTTGATCGCGCGACGGCCAAACAGGCCGGATGGCTTGAACGACAGGACCAGGAGCAGAATTACCAGCCCCGGGACGTCCTGATAGCCGGATGAGATGTAATAACCGGTAAGACGGTCGGTGATGCCAAGCAGAACGCCGCCCACCACCACGCCCACGCCGCTGGTCAGGCCGCCGATGATGGCGACCGCGAAGGCTTTCAGGCCAAGGGCGCCACCAAGGCCGGCGCCGGTGAGCGTGACGGGGGCCACGAGCACGCCGGCGAAGGCTGCCGTCATGGAGGACAGGGCGTAGGAAAAGGTTATGATCTGGGCGGTGTTGACGCCCATCAGCCCGGCCGCGCCGATATCCGCGGCGGTGGCGACCACCGCCTTGCCGTAGATGGAGCGGCGGTTGAACAGTTCGATGGCGGCCATGAGTGCTATGGCGCCGACAACGATCAGCACTTCCATCGGCAGGATGCGCACGCCCATGACCTGGATGGCGTTGTCGGACAGCGGCGACGGGAACGGGAAGGTGTCGCGGCCCCAGATGTTCTCGGCCAGATTCTTGAAGATGATGCCGAGTGCGATGGTGGCCATGATCCAGCCCGCATCGGACTTGGTTTTGAGCGCGCGCCTGACGCCGAGACGCTCGACCACAGCACCTTGCAGCATGCCGAAGGCCAGAACGAAAGGCAGCATGAGAATATACGACCACAGGATCGGCAGGCCGAACCAGGCGCCGATCTGCGTCACGACGGTGTAGCCCACCAGCGAGCCGAGCATCAGGGCCTCGCCCTGGCCGAAGTTCAGCGTGCCGGAGGTGGCGAAGGTGAGCTGGTAGCCGAAGGCGATCACGCCGTAGATCATGCCGACCGAGATACCGCTGACCACCAACTGGGCCAGGGTGAGAAAATCGAAGGTCATGACGGCATGCGGCCTTGTTCCATGGCTGACGGGACGAAAAAACGGCGCCCCCTTGTGATGGTGGGGCGCCGCTTGCAGGCGGAGTTTCAGTTCGACTTCAGGCGGACGGCATTCTTGCCGGCGATGTCATCCTCGCGGGCGGCGACCACGCGGCCGCCCTTGACCAGCCCGAACACCGGGATGTTGCCGGTGATGCTCTCATGGTCGGTTGCGGTGAACGGCTTGTCGTAGATGGTGACGACGCCTTCGACCTTGGTGGACAGGTTTTCGAGCGCGGCCTTGATCTTTGGGCCATCGGTGGATTTCGCCTGGGCGATGGCGGCGGCCAGCAGATAGGTGCCGTCATAGCCTTGCGCGGCCGAGATGGGGCTTGGGATGCGATCCACCTTGTAGGCGGCCTGGTAGGCGTCGATGAACGCCTTGCGCTTCGGCGTGGACGGCGACTGGATGAAGGTCTGCGGCATGACCGCGCCTTCGCCGTTCGCACCCGCGTTGTCGATGAAGGTGGACATCGACAACGTCCAGGAGCCGATGATCGGCAGCTTCCAGCCGAGCTTGCCCATGCCGTTGGCGATCTGCGCCAGCTCCGGCCCGATGCCGTAGGTGAGGATGACGTCGGCATTGGCGGCCTTCGCGCGCAACAGCTGCGAGGTCATGTCGGTGTCGCCGACGTTGAATTTTTCCTCCGTCACCGGCTTGATGCCTTTGGCGGCAAGAGCTTTCACCAGGTCTTCGCGGCCGAGCTGGCCATAGTTGGTGCTGTCGGCGAGGATGGCGGGTGCCTTGAAGCCCCGCCGGGTGATGGCTTCGTCCACAATCATCCCGGACTGGATGACGTCGTTGGCAGACATCCGGAAGATGTAGTTGTCCTTGGGGAACTGCTTGGTGATCACCGTGCCGGTGGCGACGTTGTTGATCACGGGGATTTCGGCTTCCTGGTAGAAGCGTTGCGAGGCCAGCGCCACACCGGTGTTGATGAAGCCCATCGTGGCGACGACGCCCTCTTTGTTGATGAGCTCCTGGGCGACCTGGACGCCCACGTCGTTCTTGCCTTCGTCATCGCGCTCGACGATCTGCAGCTGGCGGCCCATGACGCCGCCGGCCTTGTTGATCTCGGTGATGGCGAGCTTCACGCCGTCGCGCATCGACACGCCCATCGAGGCGGAGCCACCGGTGAACGGGCCGGTGAGGCCGATCTTGATCGGGTCGGCCGCGTAGGC
>JBBROR010000383.1:0-3136 GCA_038229175.1 Acetobacterales bacterium
AACTTCGGTGCCGTCGGCCGCCCGCCCGCGGCAATCACGATGCGCGCGGCCGTGATCCGCTCGCCGCCGACATCAAGCGTGTGATCGTCGATGAACGTCGCGCGCGCCTCGAAGCTCTTAACGCCCACGCCGCCCAACAGGTTCGCGTAGATGCCGTTGAGCCGGCTGATCTCGCCGTTCTTGGTGGCGATCAACGCTGCCCAATTATGCCTGCCAGGCGGGGTGGACCAGCCGAAGCCGCCGCTGTCAGGCATGTGGTTGCCGTATTCGGCCGCCATCACCATCAGCTTTTTCGGCACGCAGCCCACGTTCACGCAGGTGCCGCCCCAGAACCGCTCCTCCGCCACCGCCACGCTGGCGCCGAGCGACGCCGCGATGCGTGCACAGCGCACGCCGCCTGAGCCGCCACCGATGACGAAAAGGTCGAAATCATATTTCATGGCGGAGGCTCCGAGCGGTTCAGGCGGATATGGGAACGGAAACGTGCACGATCAGCCCGCGCCGGAACAGTGCGGCCATGCGATGGCGCGCCTCTCGCAGCGAGCGATCACATCGGCGACCCGGTCAGTGGCCACGCAGGCCCGCTGTCTTTGACCGCTTCGGATGCGCGGGGTGCGCGGGGGTCACGGTTTCCTGGGCAAGATCCTTCAGGATCGGGCAATCGGGCCGGCTGTCTCCTTTGCAGGCATGCGCGAGATCAGCGAGAGCCTGCTTCATCGCGGTTAGCTCCGCGATCCGTGCCTCCAGCTCCGCCACCTGCCGAAGGGCGAGGTTCTTCACCTCCCGGCTCGGGCGCTGCGTGTCCATCCAAAGCCCGACCAGCAGCTTCACCCGCTCCATGGGCATCCCGAAATCGCGGGCACGCCGAATGAAGCGCAATGTCGCGACGTCGCGTTCGCCGTATGTCCGATAACCCGACGCCGAGCGGCCAGCTTCGGGGATCAGCCCGATACTTTCATAGTAACGCAGCATCTTGGCGCTCACGCCCGATGCCCTGGCAGCATCCCCGATGTTCATCGCACGCTCCCGTTACCGCACCGAAACCGGCTGCATTTTATGAATATCCACTATGCAAGCTTAATCTTGACCTTCCCACCGTGGGAAGCGCCATTTGAAAATCAACAGGGGGCCGAGCGTGGCCCGCGACTCAAAAGGTGGTCACATCATGAGTGAACAGAAGCCGAGCGATGCCCACGACCACATGGGCGGTTGCGGCTGCGGGTCCAAGGCAGAGGCCGCCGCTTCCACAAGCGCGGTGGTCGACCCGGTCTGCGGCATGAAGGTCGATCCCGCGACATCGAAGCATCGCTTCGATCATGAAGGCACGACCTATCACTTCTGCTCGGCCGGATGCCGGACAAAGTTCGTGGCCGACCCGGCCAAGTATCTGGCGCCCAAGACCGCCGCGCCCCCAGCCAAGCCGGGTGCCATCTATACGTGCCCGATGCACCCGCAAATCCGGCAAGTGGGGCCGGGCAGCTGTCCGATCTGTGGCATGGCGCTGGAGCCCGTGGAGGTCAGCGCCGAGGAGGCACCCAACCACGAACTTCACGACATGACGCGAAGGCTCTGGGTCGGCGCCGTGCTGGCGGCCCCGGTGTTCATCCTGGAAATGGGTGGCCACATTCCCGCACTCGGCCTTCACACGCTGGTGTCGATGCAGCTGTCCATCTGGATCCAGTTCGTGTTGGCGACGCCCGTTGTCCTGTGGGCCGGTTGGCCGTTCTTCCAGCGTGGCTGGGCGTCGGTCATGACGCTCAATCTGAACATGTTCACCCTGATCGCCCTCGGCACCGGGGCGGCCTATCTCTACAGCCTCGTCGCCACGTTCGCGCCCAGCATATTCCCGTCCGGCTTCCGCAACCCGGACGGCACGGTCGCCGTCTATTTTGAGGCGGCTGCCGTCATCACCGTCCTCGTGCTGCTGGGGCAGGTGCTTGAACTTCGGGCCCGCGCGCAGACCGGCGGCGCCATCCGCGCCCTGCTGAACCTGGCACCCAAAACCGCGCATCGGTTGCGTGATGGCGCGGATGACGAGGAAGTCCAGCTCGACCAGGTCGTGGTGGGGGACAAGCTTCGTGTCCGTCCGGGGGACGGGATTCCGGTCGATGGTGTGGTGCTGGAAGGCAAAAGTGCCGTGGACGAGTCGATGGTGACGGGGGAGTCGATGCCGGCAGCCAAGGAAGCCGGCGGCAAGCTGATCGGCGGCACGGTCAATGGCACAGGCTCGCTTGTCATGCGCGCCGACCGGATCGGTGCAGACACCATGCTGGCGCGCATCGTCGCCATGGTGGCAGAGGCGCAGCGCAGCCGGGCGCCCATTCAACGCCTCGCCGACAAGGTTGCCGGCTGGTTCGTGCCGATCGTGCTGGCCGTGGCCATCGCGGCCTTCGTCGCATGGTCCGTCTGGGGACCGGCGCCCGCGATGTCCTACGCGCTGATCGCTGCCGTCTCGGTTGTTATCATTGCCTGCCCCTGCGCGCTGGGCCTGGCGACACCGATGTCGATCGGGGTCGGCGTGGGCAAGGGGGCCAGTGCGGGTGTGCTGATCAAGTCGGCCGAGGCGCTGGAACGGATGGAGAAGGTCGACACGCTGGTGGTGGACAAAACGGGCACGCTCACCGAGGGCAAGCCCAAGGTGACATCGGTTGTCCCCGCAGCCGGCATCACCGAAGGTGAGTTGCTGGGCCTGGCCGCCAGCCTGGAACGGTCCAGCGAACATCCTCTGGCAGCGGCGATCGTGGCTGCCGCCAAGGCCGCCAAGGCCACCACGTCGGATGCGGCCGACTTTGCCTCCGTCACCGGCAAGGGCGTTACCGGCAAGATTGCAGGCCGCGCGGTGGCGCTGGGGAATGCCGGCCTGATGGCGGATCTGGGCGTTGCCCTCGGCGATCTCGAAGGGCGCGCCGACGCATTGCGCAAGGACGGCGCCACCGCCCTGTTCGTCGCCGTCGACGGCCGGGCCGGCGGCGTCATCGCCATCGCCGATCCGATCAAGGCCAGCACCAAGGCTGCGATCGACGACCTCAAGGCGGATGGCATCCATGTTGTGATGCTCACCGGCGACAACAAAACGACGGCCGAGGCGGTGGCTCGGACCCTCGGCATCGACGACGTGCACGCGGGCGTGCTGCCA
>JBBROR010000384.1:0-3134 GCA_038229175.1 Acetobacterales bacterium
GCGATCCTCGGGCAAGGTGGCGTCCATTGCGGCATCCAAGGCGGCAGCGGTTGCCGCCAGATGCGCCTTCATCTCGTCTTGCACCGCACGGTCGCCGTTCAGGCGAACACGCGTCTCGATGGCCTGCAACCGCTCGAACGATTGGCTGAGCGCAGAGATTTGACCTCCTTGCCGGCTGAGGGTCGCAAGATCGGACAATCGCGCATCCATGGCGCGCGCGAAGAAGGCCGATACGCCACCGATCGCAAGGGCTAACACCACCAGCGCCCCAAATCCGAGGCGAATACGATTGGCGATCGATAAAAAAGCCATAGGCCTATGCCTCCCTAGGACGAGCGCCCCAAGTGTCGGCCACAAACCTCAATTTTTGCTTAAGGCGGGGACACGCCGAGCGATTCTGCGGTGGCGAGCAGAGCGCCCCAGGTGTCGAGCTGCAACGGCACGCCGTGGGCCAGGCGATCCGCACGGGTGCTGGCCTCCTTTTCACCGGGCACCAGAACCTCCACGCCGGGCTCGGCGGGGCGCGAGGCCTTCACATACCGCGCGTATTCCGCTGCCTTCAGCGCGAAGTCGGAAGCGCCAAAATGCTTTGGGTCCAGATAGATGGAGAACATGCCGTTGGTGATGCGGCCGCGTTTGCCGCCAGGAATGGGGCCTGAGGTCTCGCCGCCGGTCAGCACGCCGGCCAGGATTTCGCACATGAACGCGATGCCCGAGCCCTTGTGATCGCCGAACGCCCGCAGCGCGCCATCGCCATTCGCGGGGTCGCGTGGGGCGTTGACAGTCAGCTTGCCATAGAGGGTCTCGGGGTCGGAGGAATAGGTGCCATCCGGCCTTATCAAGGCCCCGTCCGGCAGGGCCTTGCCGCCATTGGAGGCCACGAGAACCTTGCCTTCGGCAACCAGCGAGGTGGCGAAATCAAGCAAAAGCAGGGGCTCATCGCCCGCGGCCGGCACGCCCACGCACATCGGATTGGTGGAGAACCGGCGGTCGACACCGCCATAGGGCGCCACTAGCTCGCCTTGGGAGACGTTGACGAAGTGTATCGACACCAACCCCTGTGCTGCCGCGCGTTCCGCCCAGTCACCGATGCGCCCGATATGGCCGGAATGGCGCAGCGCGATTACCGACATGCCACAGGCCAGCGCCTTGGCAATGCCGAGATCCACCGCCAGCGGGCCGATCGTCTGGCCAAAGCCATAATTGCCGTCCACCACCGCATGGGTGGCGCTTTCGGTGACGATGGTCAGCGTCTGGCCCGGCACGACCTTGCCCTCGGACAGCCATTGAATGTAGCGCGGCGTGCGGATGACGCCATGGCTGTCATGGCCAGCGAGGTTGGCGCCGAGCAGGTGATAGGCAATCTGGCCTGCCTCCTTCGCGTCGCAGCCTGCCTTGTGGAAAATGGCCGCGATGAAATCCTGAAGCTTGTCGGCTGCGATCAGATGGATGGGAAGATCCGCCATTATACCACGCGCCCGCTCTCGTTCTCGATCATGTGCATCTGGTTCATGTCGGCAGCCAGCGTCATCATATGGCCGGGCTCGCACGAGGTTGCAGGATCGACCCGGGCGCAGACCGGAGCCCCGCCGTCAAAGAAATGCACCATCGTCTCCATGCCCATCGGCTCTGTCACATCCACCAACGCATCGAACAGGATCACACCAGGCTTTTCGATGTCGCGTGTTTCGGTGAGGTGCTCAGGGCGCAGGCCCAAGGTCATCTCGCGGCCGGTGAAGGGCCTGTAGCGCTCCACGCGGGCGGCGGGCACCGGCAGCTTTACGCCCGAAGAAAGCTGCATTTTCAGGCCGTTGTCGTCGATGACGCGCACCGGCAGGAAATTCATCGAGGGCGAGCCGATGAAGCCTGCCACGAAGCGGGTGGCGGGGTTGTGGTAAAGCTCTTGCGGGGGGCCGACCTGTTCGATGCGGCCCTGGTTCATCACCACCACGCGGTCGGCCAGGGTCATTGCCTCAATCTGATCGTGCGTCACATAGACCGTGGTGGTGCGGACGGTCTGGTGGACCTTCTTGATTTCGGTGCGCATCTGCACGCGCAACTTGGCGTCGAGGTTGGACAGCGGTTCGTCGAACAGGAACACGCGGGGGTGGCGGACGATGGCGCGGCCCATGGCGACGCGTTGGCGTTGGCCGCCGGACAGGGCTTTGGGCTTGCGGTGCAGAAGGGGTTCGATGTCCAGGATGCGGGCGGCTTCGTCGACGCGGGTTTTGATGTCGGCCTTGGAGTATTTCCGCAGTTTCAGCCCGAACGCCATGTTGTCAAACACGGACATGTGCGGATAGAGCGCGTAGTTCTGGAACACCATGGCGATGTCGCGATCCCGCGGCGGCATGTCGTTGACCATGTCGCCGCCGATCCAGATTTCTCCCGAGGTTATTTCCTCCAGGCCCGCGATCATGCGCAGGGTAGTGGATTTGCCGCAGCCGGAGGGGCCGACGAGGACGACGAACTCTTCGTCTTTAATTTCCAGGTCGATGCCGTGCACGGCCTGGTAGGTTTCGTACGATTTTACGACGTTTCGAACTGAAACCTGTGCCATCTGCGCCCCTATCCCTCGTCCGCGCTTCTGTGCGCGATATCATCGGCGCGGAGTGTGCGGGAAGGCGACGTGTTGCGCCAGGGGCAGCGTGGCGAGCGCGCACGCTAAGCGGGGTATTTTGGCGCCATTTTCGTTATTAATAATGACTGGCTCAAGTTATAATTATTGACAATGCAGCAGTTTTCGGCTAACGCTTGGGAATGATCTGCATTTTGTCCCTTCCTTTGCCAGAGCGGTTTGCGCTGATCCTGAACGGGGTTTGCAGGCTGGTGTTTGGGCGGATGGGGGCCGACCGGGCTGCGATACCGGTGTTGATGGTGCTGCAAACGCGTCTGCAGCGGATGATTTCCCGTTTCGCCAGGATTCTGGCGCGCACGGAGGATGCCAGGCGCGGGATGCGTGTTGGTGGTGGCGCGCGTGAGTCTGGTTTGGTGGCGATCTCTCGGGAACAGGTGAAGCTGCCTGGGTTTGAGCGGGTTCGGATGCCTTCGGGGTTTGATTGGTTGCGGGGGATGATGCCGGACCAGACGGCGTGTCGGTCGGAGTTCAACGTCCAGGCGGATCGGCTGGCGAC
>JBBROR010000385.1:0-3133 GCA_038229175.1 Acetobacterales bacterium
ATGATCCAGAAGCCTTCGAAATAGGCCATGCTGAGGGCGGCGCCGGAGACCATGTAGACGATGAGCGAGATCTGCAGCATGCGAGCGAGGTCGCCGGCCCAGGCAAGTTCGGGGTGGCGTTTGGCGGTGCGGGCCACCGAATGGCAGTTGTAGAGCGCCACCGCCAGGACCAGCAGGAACAAGATCAGACCTGCAAAGCCAAGGTCACCGAGTACTTCGAAATAGATGCTGTGGGCGGCGTGGGGGATGCCGTCTGGCTCAGGCGTCCGGATGAAGGAGAAGAGACCGTCGATCGAGCTAATATATTGGTTCCAGACCGGATAACGCTGCACGGCATGGAAGCCGCCGCCGAACAAAGGGCTGTCGATGGCGATGAGCGTGCTGATCTTCCAGGCGATGACGCGGCCCATGAAGGAGCCGTTGTCGCTGACGTCCTTGATGGTGTCGATGCGGGTCATCCAGTCGCTTGAGGCGAAAAACCACATCGCCGCGGCTGCAATGACGGCCAGGCCAATGGCGGGAAGCTTTTGGCGGCTGTTGATGATGAAGAAGGCGAACAGGACGAGAAGGCCGATGAAGCCGCCGCGGGAGAAGGTGCCCACCACACAGATGAGGCTGACGACCAGCGCCACCATGAAGCCCACGCGCATCTGGCGCAGCGCCGAATAGCGGGTGAGGTAATATAAAGGCGGCACGATCAGCAGGGCGGCGAGGGCGATCGAGTTGTTATCGCCGATGCCGCCGGTGCCGATGATCTTGTGGCCGCCGCCACTGATGGCGTATTCAAGCCCCTCGATCACGCTGGTGAAGCCGATGGCGATGCAGAGCACCACCACGGTCATGTGGATGCGATGCCGGCTCCACATCAGGCCCATGATGAGGGCAGCGAGCAGGAATTCCTTGATCATCTTCTGATAGAGGTCGGCACCGTCGTCGCTGGGAACGATGGCAAAATAGGCCGAGGCGGAGCCCACGAGGGCGAGCAGGATGATGAGCACGACGGTGGCATCGAGATAGAATTTCTTCTTTTCCCGGTTCAGGAACAGGACCAGCAGGGTGAGCCCGGCAGCGATCTTGTTGAAGGGCACGTCTGAAAGGAAGCCGTAAAGGCGTTCGTTCGGCGAGACCAGCGCCACCCAGATCCACAGCAGCACACCGATATGGGCGGACCATAGGGCGACCGGGAACAGCACAACCCAGACCATGGCAAAGGCAAGGTCGCGCATGGCTACAGTCCGTCCTTGTTCAGATATGCCGCGGGCCGTCGCTTCGGCTTGGGCGGCGTCAGCGTGTCGATATAGCGGTAGATGCCGATCATGGGCTCGTCTGGCTTGCGCTTGTCGTTCTTGAGGCTGGTGAGCACGAGGATGACAACGGCGATGGCGTTCAGCAGAAAGAACAGCGCTTCCATGTCAGTTTTCCTTTCCGCCGGCGGGTGTTTGATCGAACAGGGCGGCATATTGGCGAAACATCGCGGCCTGGTTGTAGTTTTGCAGCACATGGGCGCGGTTGGCTGCCCCCACGCGAAGCCGGGTGCCGGGATCGCGTAGCAGATCGCGCAGGCTGTCTGCCAGTGCCGTGTCGTCCAGGCGGGCCAGGTAGGGCGCGTTGGCGACGGACAGCATGGCGGGCACGTCACCGACCCGGGTGGCGGTGATCGGCAGCCCGGCGGCCATCGCTTCGAGGACCGAGAGCGGCATCTGCTCCGTGTCTGACGACAGGGCGAAGATGTCGAATTCGCGGTAGGCTGCAGTGGGGTCGGCGAGATGGCCGGTAAATTGGGTCCTTTCGGTTATGCCGAGCTGGGCGGCGAGGGCTTCGAGGGCTGGGCGTTCGGGGCCGTCGCCCACGATCATGAGCCTGGCGTTTTCCGTCGCGCTGAGCTGGGCGAAGGCGCGGAGCAGGCGGGCCAGGTTCTTCTCGCTGCGCAAGGCGGCGACGGTGCCGATGACGGGGATATCGTGGGCGATGGGCGGATAGGCAAAGCGATCGGTGTCGATGCCGTTGGGAATGTAGCGCAGGCGGGCGGCGGGCAGGCGCCAGATGTCGGTGGCGATGGCGAGCAGGGTGCGCGACGGCAGGACGGTGATGCAGCGGCGGAGTGCCAAGCGGCGGGCCCAGACGCGGCGGGGCAGTTGGGTGGTGCGTTCCTCCGGGCCGAAGCCGTCCTCAACATGGACGTGGCGGACGACGGGCGAGATCGCGTTGGCCAGGGTCCATTCGATGGAACCCCAGTTGCTGGTGATCAATGTCTGTGGCTCCAGTCCCTGCAGTACTGCCCGGAAACGCTTGGTGTTGCCGAGGGTGTCGCCCTTGCGGATGTCGATTTGCGGGAAGCTGACGGGCAGCGTGGGATCAAGGCGTTCGCGACATTCGGTATTGCCGTCCATGGCTACGATGGCATGGCGCCATCGGTCGCCAAAATGATTGGCGATGGCGCAGAACCGAGACTGTGCGCCGCCCACAGCGAAGGTGGGATACACATGCAGGAGGAGCGGCTTCATGCGCGGCCTTGCGGCATGTGCACGCGCGCGAGAAAGTCCGCGCCTCCCAGACCGATACGCCTCATGCCAGATGCCTTATTCAAGAAGATACCGCGGATGGCCAGCAGCACACGACTGTATGGAGCAAAAGGCGTCACTCAGCCGCTATGGCTTCGGGGATTGCCTCGTACGCCTGTGCCATCGCCTGCTCCATCAGGAACCCTTCGAATACCAGCAGCAGCCACAGCACGGAACTGTGGTCGAAGCTCCCACTGGCATGCGCGTCGATCAGCCGGGCGATGCCGGTTGGGTTGAACATGCCGCTTTCGATCAACGCTGGCCCCAGAAGTCTCGCGCGCAGGCGGCCGGCATGGGCGCGGAACAGACCAGCCAGCGACGTCGCAAAGCCCTGTTTGGGGCGGTAGAGAATCTCGTGCGGCACTGAGTCCTCCAGTGCCCGCTTGAGGATATATTTTCCTGAATTTCCACGCAGCTTTAACTCCGCCGGTAGGTTCAGCCCCCACGCCACGAACCGATGATCCAGGAACGGCGCCCGCACCTCCAGCGAGTGGGCCATGCTGGTGCGGTCTACCTTTGTGAGGATATCGCCCACGAGATAGCTGTGCAGGTCGACATACTGCGCCTGCACC
>JBBROR010000386.1:0-3126 GCA_038229175.1 Acetobacterales bacterium
GTGCTTGCGGTGAACGACAGCGTGCTGACCGTGCTGCCGAACATGCGCAAAGACGCCGGCTATGATCCCCGCAAAGATTTCGTGCCAATCACGCTGCTGGCCCGTCTGCACTGGGTGTTGATCTCCAACCCGGCCTTTCCCGCCAAGACGCTGCCAGAATTCATCGCTTTGGCAAAAGCCAAGCCAGGCGTTATTGATTACGGCACAGGTGGCCAGGGCAGTCCCCAGCACATCGCCATGGAACTGCTCATGCGCGCCGCCGACATCAAACTCACGCATGTGCCGTTCCGCGGCGTCACCCAGGCCCTGACCGACGTTGTGTCCGGCCATGTCCCCGTCATGTTCATCGCCCTGCCTGGCCCAATGGCATTCTACGAAAGCAAGCAGCTTAACTTCATGGCCAGCGCCGATCTGAAGCGCATCAACACCTTGCCGGCGGTGCCCACCATCGCCGAACAAGGTCTGCCCAAGTTCGAGTTCAACGCCTGGGCCGCGTTCTTCGCTCCCGCCAACACGCCCCCCGCCATCATCGAAAAATTGAACAAGGCGGCGCGGCAGGCGTTGGCCGATCCAGTCATCAACAAGCAACTCACCGATCTCGGCTACGAGGTGGTCGGCAGCACGCCCGAAAAACTGCGCGATATTCTAGCCAAAGATTTCGATGCCAAAGCCGAACTCCTGCGTGTGGCCAACATCCGTGCCGATTGAGAGGGGGACGACTGAACCCGCCATCATCCGGCCCGCCGACCAGCCCGTCGCCGATCGTGGTGGCGGCAATCGGACCATCCCCCTGGTCACGCCCCGCACCGGCTCCACGCAACTGATCAACGGCATCACCATGATCGGCCCAGGCTCCGCCATCCCCGAGCATTTTCATAATTGTGAAGAAAGCGTCATCGTCCTCGACGGAAACGCCATCGCCGTCCTCAACGGTATGGAACACCCCGTCGGCCCAGGTGACACAAGCTGGATCCCCGCCGAACTCCCCCATTACTTCCGCAACGCGTCAGCCACTGAGCCTTTACGCATCTTCTGGACCTATGCCTCCATCAAGGCCACCCGCACCCTGGTTGCCACCGGCGAAACCCGTGCTGTCGCCGCCGAGCATGCAGCTGACAAGATCGTCACAAAGGCGCCAGACGCATGAGCGAAAGGCGCTTCGTCCCTGCCGAAGATCTTCGCCGTTTTGCCCGCGCAGCCTTCATCGTCGTGGGGCTACCCGAAGGCGACGCCACGGAAGTCGCCGCCCTCATGGTCGAAGCCGATCTTGTTGGCGCCGACGCCCATGGTATTTTCCGATTGCCGCAATACATCCGCCGCCTCAAAGCCGGCGGCTTCAACCCAACCCCGAACATCGTCGTCCACGACACCGGTCTTGCTACAGCCCTCGTCGACGGCGACAACGGCATGGGCCACCTCGTCATGGCCCGCGCCGCTGACGCCGCCATCGAACGCGCACGCACCTGCGGTATAGGCTGGGTCGGCGTCCGCAACTCCAACCACGCCGGCGCCGCCTCGCTTTACGCCGCCAAGCCGCTCGCCCACGGCATGATTGGCATCTACTCCGCCGTCGCCAGTGCCAATCACATGGCCCCCTGGGGCGGCACCGAACTCCTGCTTGGCACCAATCCGCTGGCCATCGCCATCCCCACCGGAGACACCCCGTCCGTCATCCTCGACATCGCAACCACCGTCGTATCCTACGGCACCGTGAAGAACTTCGTGCTGCAGGGCCGAGACATGCCCGAAGGCTGGATGATCGACCGCGGCACCGGCCTCCCCCTCACTGACGCCAAACGCACCCTCGAAGGCGTCCTCCTCCCCATCGGCGGCTACAAAGGCGCCGGTCTTGCGATGGTCTTGGGAATTCTCGCCGGCACGCTGAACGGCGCCGCCATCGGCCGAGACGTCGTGGACTTCAACGCCGACGACACCAGCAAATCCAACACCGGCCAATTCATCATAGCGCTCGACGTCGCCCGCTTCACCAACCCCACAATTTTCGCCGCCAACGTCATCCACCACCTCGACGAACTCCGTGCGTCCGCCCGCCTGCCCGGCGTCGAAAGCATCCGCCTCCCCGGCGACGAACGCGCCAAACGCCGCGCCCGCCGCGTGGCCGAAGGGGTGCCCATCATCCCCGAACTACAAGCAGTGCTCGCCAAACTTGCCGACCAACTCACCATTTCACCACTCTGAAGGAGATCGCCACATGATCGCCCTGAACATCAACGGCGCCGAACACAAGCTCGACATCGATCCCAACACCCCCTTGCTCTACGCGCTACGCAACGACCTCGAACTCAACGCCGCCAAATTCGGCTGCGGTCTCGGTCAATGCGGCTCCTGCACAGTCATCGTCGACAATGCCGCAGTCTATTCCTGCCTGCTTCCTGTCTCCTCCCTCGAAGGCCACAAAATCCGAACCCTGGAAAGCCTTGGCACCATCGAAAAACCAGGTGTCCTACAACAGGCCTTTATCGACGAACAGGCTGCCCAATGCGGCTACTGCATCGCCGGCATGATCATGCGGGCCCAGGCATTGCTCGAAGCCAACGCTGCGCCCACGGATGCCGACATCCGCACCCATATGCAGACCAACCTCTGCCGTTGCGGCACCCATCTCCGCATTATCGCCGCCGTCAAACGCGCCGCTGCCGCAATGGCCGGAAATTCGAAACAACGCGCCGATCTTGCAAGCCCCACACAGGGAGTTGTGCGATGAACCAGATATCCCGACGCGCCGTCCTCGCCGGCGCCACCGCCGTCATCATAGCCCTTCGTATGCCCCACGCCGATGCGCAGGAGGTCAAACTTCCCGGCGCGCTCGCTCACACGCCCATGCTCAGCGGCTGGTTGAAGCTCGACGCGCTCGGTCATGTCACCGTCTTCACCGGCAAGGGCGAACTCGGCCAAGGCATCCGCACCGCGCTGCTTCAAATAGCCTCCGAACAACTCGACATCCCCCTGTCCCAAATCACCCTGATCGGGCCTGACACAAAGCTGACACCTAACGAAGGCTACACCTCCGGCAGCCTGTCGATGAAGGACAGCGGCACCGCCATCCTCAACGCCACCGCCGAACTGCGGTTCATGCTCGTCGAAGCCGCCGCCACCAAACTCGCA
>JBBROR010000387.1:0-3122 GCA_038229175.1 Acetobacterales bacterium
CGCGAGGCCAACGTGAAGTTTGCGCACAAGCTGGATTTCCTGGCCGAGGAGACCGCCTGGTGTGGGGCGCATCCGCCGGCGCGCAGCGTGCTTGTGGGCGATCTCAACATTGCGCCGCTGGAGCATGATGTGTGGAGCCACAGGCAGTTGCTGGATGTTGTGAGCCACACGCCGGTGGAGACCGCCGGGCTGCTGGCGTGGCAGGCGGAAGGGTTTGTGGATGCGGTGCGAAAATTCGTGCCGGAAAGCGAAAAACTTTATACGTGGTGGTCGTATCGGAACAAGGACTGGCGCGCGTCCAACCGGGGGCGGCGGCTGGATCATATCTGGACAACGCCGGACTTGGATCCGACCGGCTACAGCATCCTCACGGAGGCGCGCGACTGGCCGCAGAATTCGGATCATGTGCCGGTGTGTGTGACACTCGCGGTGTAGAATAGTTCAGCGTGGCGCCGTCCATCGCGCGCGCGATGGGCGGCCCTAACGCTTACCCATCCTACGGCCTGATTTTGCTTTCGATCGCATCCCAGATTGCGGCGGACAGGTCAGTGCCGTCGAAGCGGGCGATTTCCTGCAGGCCGGTGGGGCTGGTGACGTTGATTTCGGTCAGGTAGTCGCCGATCACGTCGATGCCCACGAAGATCAGGCCTTGCGCCTTGAGGGTGGGGCCGATGGCGTCGCAGATTTCCTGGTCGCGCGGGGTGAGGCCGATTTTTTCGGGTCGGCCGCCGACATGCATGTTGCTGCGCGCCTCGCCCTCGGCCGGCACGCGGTTCACCGCCCCCATCGCCACGCCGTCGACCAGGATGATGCGCTTGTCGCCGGCCCGCACGGCGGGCTCGTAGCGCTGGATCATCAGCGGTTCGCGGGAGCGGGCAAAGTGCATTTCCAGGAGGGAATTCAGGTTGGGGTCATTGTGGCGGATGCGGAACACGCCGGCGCCGCCGTTGCCGAACAGCGGCTTGACGATGATGTCCTTGTGGGTGGCGCGGAAGCCGCGAATGGCGTCCACGTCCCAGGTGACGAGGGTGGGCGGCATCAGCTCGGGGAAATGCGTGACCAGCAGCTTTTCCGGCGCGTTGCGCACGCTGGCCGGGTCGTTCACCACCAGGGTTTTGGGGTGGATGTGTTCCAGCATGTGGGTGGCGGTGATGTAGGCCATGTCGAACGGCGGGTCCTGGCGCATCAGGACGGTGTCCATGGTGGCGAGGTCGAGCAGCTCTTCGGGGCCGAACTTGTAATGGTTTCCGCGCACGCGCTGGACGGTGACGGGCCGCGCGCGGGCGATCAGGCGGGCGTGGCGGTCTGAGCCCTCCTTGATCATCCCCTCGCTGAGCGACATGTTTCGCACTTCGTAGTGCCACAGGCGGTGGCCACGCTCCTGGGCGGTAAGCATGAGTTGGAAGCTGCTGTCGCCGTCGATGCCGACGCTCTCCATCGGGTCCATCTGCACGGCGACTTTGAGGCTGCGGGGCATGGGACTCTCCGAGGATGGAGCCCCGCTTTGGCCTAGTTCAGCCGCGCGCGCAACTGACCCATGGTCGCGCGGGCACGCCTGGCGGCCTCGCCCTGGGGCACCAGCGTTAAAAACTGCTCGTAGCAGCGCAAGGCCGCGGCCACACGTTCCAGGCGCTGGTTGAGTTCGGCGGCCTCTCGCCACAGCACCGCCTCGGCAGGTGCCAAGCGCAGCATGTCTTCCGTGCAGGCCAGGGCTGCCTGGGTCTGGCCGATCACCAGCAGGCGGGACTTTATGTTCACCTGGAGCCGCAGCAGCACGTCTCGGCTCGTCATGGGCGCGAGCATGTTGGGGCCGAGTTCAGCTTTTTCGCCATAGACGCGCTTGAGCAGGCGGGTGAGATCGTCGCGGTCCAGCACCTTGCCGCCGGCAAACAGGTCCAGCACCACCAGGCGGATGCCGGCCTCGCCAGGGGCGGGCGTGGCGTCTTCAAGGGCAATGAGAAAATGGCCGGGGAAGTTGATGCCGCGCACCGGCCAGCCGGCGGCGCGGGCGGCGTGCAGCCAGAGGATGCCGAGCGCCACCGGCAGGCCCCGCCTGCGTTCGATGACGCGGATGAGGTTGGCGTTGTCCAGGTCGTCATAGCTCTCGGTGTCGCCGCGATAGCCGTGCCGGCCGGCCATCAGTCCGGCCAGCGCACCTGCCCTTGCGGCGAGGTCGCCGGGCGGGGTTTCGGCGGCGAGGTCGACCGCATCACGCGCGAGTTCGGTCAGGTGGGCGCGGGCGGTGCGCCAATCGAGATCGGGCTCGGCGATACGGGCCAGTTGCAGGGCGGCGTCGGCGAGATCGATCTCGCTGTCCTGCAACTGGCCGATGGCGTCGAGGATGGTGCGCGAGTCGCTCAGTCTTGGTTTTCCTTCGCCGTGGCATCGGCCGGAACATACAGCGCGCTGCCGTGTTCCTTGAAGGTTTCGCTCATTTCGGCGAGGCCGTTCTGCCGCAGGCTGTCCTCGCGGATGTCGTGGCTGATCTTCATGGAGCAGAATTTCGGGCCGCACATCGAACAGAAATGAGCGACCTTATGGGCTTCCTTCGGCAAGGTCTCGTCGTGGAATTTCCGGGCGGTGTCGGGGTCGAGGCCAAGGTTGAACTGGTCCTCCCATCGGAATTCGAACCGGGCCCGGCTGATGGCGTCGTCGCGCAGCTTGGCCGATGGGTGGCCCTTCGCGAGGTCCGCGGCATGGGCGGCGATGCGGTAGGTGATGACCCCGGTCTTCACGTCGTCGCGGTTGGGCAGGCCGAGATGTTCTTTGGGCGTGACGTAGCAAAGCATGGAGGTGCCAAACCAGCCGATCATGGCAGCGCCAATGCCCGAGGTGATGTGGTCGTAGCCCGGCGCGATGTCGGTGACGAGCGGTCCTAGCGTGTAGAACGGCGCCTCGCCGCATTCGCGGAGCTGCTTGTCCATGTTGGCCTTGATCTTGTGCATCGGCACATGACCGGGGCCTTCGATCATGACCTGACAGCCCTTGTCCCAGGCGATCTTGGTGAGCTCGCCCAGCGTCTCAAGCTCGGCGAACTGCGCGGCATCGTTGGCATCGGCGTTGCAGCCGGGCCTGAGGCCATCGCCCAGCGAGAACGACACATCGTACTTGCGCATCAGGTC
>JBBROR010000388.1:0-3118 GCA_038229175.1 Acetobacterales bacterium
CGCTGCCATCAGCAGGATCGCGGCCTGGTGAGCGGCATCCGGAAGTCGTGCGGTGGTGTCTGCCATGATGGGTTCCCTCATGATTTTGCGCGGAATGTGAACGTGGGGGCCGGTCTTGTCCAATGCCGGGGGGCGCCATCCCGCGCGGCCGTTCTTCGAAAAGCCTGGCTATGGCGTGTTCGCCACGCTGGAAAATGCTCCGCCCGGTGGCCACTGCCGGTTTCTGATGGCCAAACGCTTCGATCGCTGAGACAACGTGGCCATGCAGATCGAACTCTCCACCATAGCCGACCCCGCCCACCGTGAGGCCATCCTGGTGCCGCTGGCCGCCCACAATGCCGAGATGCGTGGCGTGTCCGAAAAGGGCGTCTCGCTCGGCGTGATTCTGCGCGACGCCGAAGGCCGCGCCGAGGGCGGTATGTTCGGGCATCTCTGGGCCGACTGGTTCAAGGTGGACTTCGCCTTTCTGCCGTCGCATCGGCGCGGCAATCGCCTGGGCGCGCGCATTCTTTCCACCTTGGAGGCCGCCGCCGTGGCGCGCGGGGCGCATGGCGTTTGGATGCAGAGCTTCAGCTTCCAGGCACCCGGCTTCTACCAGAAGCTGGGCTACCGCGAGATCGCGCAACTGCAGGACCGGCCGCCCGGCTTTTCCGACTCGTTCCTCATCAAGACCGAGGGATTCGCCGCCGAAGGGGCTACCCTGGTGGTGGAGGAGGACGTGTCCAAGGACGACCGCGACGCCATCGGCCATGCGCTGCGAACCTACAGCGACGATTTCGCGGGCAAGGCGAACTGGACGACCCAAGACTTCCTGGTGCGGGACGACGACGGCGCCATTCTCGGTGGCCTGCACGCGCGCACCGGGCGCGGTTGGATGTTCGTCGATCTGCTGGGCCTGCCGCCCGCCCTGCGCGGCAAACGCCTGGGCACCAGGTTGATGGACCTGGCGGAGGCCGAGGCGCGCAGGCTCGGCTGCATCGGCATCTATCTCGACACGTTCAGCTTCCAGGCGCGGCCGTTTTACGAAAAGCGCGGCTTTGCTGTGTTTGCGGAGATCGATGACTACCCGCGCGGCCACCAGCGCTTCTTTTTGTCCAAGCGGTTCGACCAGGCATGACCTTGCACAGCGATTGGCGCGACATCCCGCGGGAGGCGCGCGGCTGCGTGCTGGCGTTGGGCAATTTCGACGGCGTGCATCGCGGCCACGCCCATCTGCTGCACGCCGCCCACACCGCGCGCCCGGATGCGCCGCTGGGCGTGGTGACGTTCGAGCCGCATCCGCGCAGCCTGTTCCGGCCGGATGACCCGCCGTTTCGGCTGACGCCGTCATCGGCGCGCGAGGTTTTGCTGTTGGGCCAGGGCGTGCGCCACATCTTCGAGATCCGCTTCGACGCCGCGTTCAGCGACCTCACGGCTGATGATTTCGTGCGCGAGGTGCTGCATCGCAGGCTCGGCGCCGTGCATGTGGCCTGCGGCGTGGATTTCGCGTTCGGCCATCGGCGTGGGGGGAATACCACCCTGCTGGCGGCCTTGTCCGAAACGCTGGGGATCGGCCTGTCGCTGGTGCCACCACTGGTGGACGATTCCGGCCCAATCTCGTCCAGCCGCGTGCGGCGTGCGCTGCAGGACGGCTATCCCGAACGCGCCGCCGAACTGCTGGGCCGGCCGTGGGCGATCACCGGCGTGGTGGTGCACGGCGACAAGCGCGGCCGCAGCATTGGCTTTCCCACCGCCAACGTGGCGCTGGGCGAGCATCTGGAGCCGGCGCGCGGTGTTTATGCGGTGCGCGCGGCCCTGGCGGACGGGCGCTGCGTGTCGGGCGTGGCCAATATCGGCCGAAGGCCCACGGTGGCCGAGGGCGCCATCAGCCGGCTGGAGGCGCATCTGTTCGATTTCGACGGCGATCTCTACGGGCAGGAGATCTCCGTCTCGTTGCACGAATTTCTGCGTGCCGAGCGGAAGTTCGATAGTTTTGGTGCCTTGCATGCCCAGATCGTGGCGGATGCCGCCCAGGCGCGGGCTTCGCTTGACCCTTGGAGCGGGCTTTCCGCATGATCTTGGCTAAGCACTGCGTTCCTGGCGCGCGAATTATCTGACCGGCGCAGCACGGGAGCTCCGACGCGCCCTTGCCCCTGACGCGACAATGTCGCACGAGACCCACATGACCGACATGACATCGACGACCCCGGCTGATTATCGCAGCACCGTGTTCCTGCCGGACACAGACTTCCCGATGCGCGGCGACCTTCCCGCGAAGGAGCCGGGCATCCTGGCGCGCTGGCAGGCGATGGGCCTGTGGGAGAAATTGCGCGAGTCGCGGGCCGGCCGCGAGAAATTCATCCTCCACGATGGCCCGCCTTACGCGAACGGCCACCTGCATATCGGCCACGCGCTCAACAAGATCCTGAAGGACGTGGTCAACCGCTCACGCCAGATGGCCGGGCAGGATGCGCTCTACATTCCCGGCTGGGACTGCCACGGGCTGCCGATCGAATGGAAGATCGAGGAGCGGTATCGCGCCGAGAAGCGCAACAAGGACGACGTGCCCATCCTGCAGTTCCGCGCCGAATGCCGTGCCTATGCCGCCGAATGGGTCAAAGTGCAGTCCGACGAATTCCGCCGGCTGGGCGTTGAGGGCGATTGGGCGGAGCGCTACGCCACGATGGATTTCGGCTCCGAGGCGATCATCGCCGGTGAAATCTGCAAGTTCCTGCTGGGAGGCGCGCTGTATCGCGGGCTGCGCCCGGTAATGTGGTCGCCGGTGGAGAAGACGGCGCTGGCCGAGGCCGAGATCGAATATCACGACCACACCAGCACCACGATCACGGTGCGTTTTCCGGTGCTGTCCTCGCCTGTAGCCGAACTGGCTGGCGCGTCCGTGGTGATCTGGACCACCACGCCTTGGACCATGCCGGGCAACCGCGCCATCGCCTGCGGGGCTGCGATCGACTATGCCGTGGTGCGGCTGGACAGTGTTGCCGAAGGCTCGCTGGCCCGTCGGGGCGAGACGGTCGTGGTGGCGCTCGAGCTGCTGCCCAAGTTCTGCGCCGATGTGAAGGTTGAGACGCATCACGTCCTGCACGTGCTGACCGGCGCCCAGCTGCAGGGCACGATCTGC
>JBBROR010000389.1:0-3110 GCA_038229175.1 Acetobacterales bacterium
GCGTCACATCCCGCGCGAGATCAGCCAGAAGAACAGGCGACCAGGAAGGATCTGGAGAATTTTCAAGGGGCACACGAGTTGCCACGGGAAGGCGACCTCGAACCGGCCGGTGGCCAGGCCGTCGACGATACGCCTTGCGGCCTCGTCCGCTTCGAGCAGGAACGGCATCGGGAATTTGTTGGCCGATGTCATCGCCGTTTTCACGAAGCCCGGGTTTACCACGGTCATGGTCACGCCCACGCGAGCCAGATCGAATTTCAGGCTTTCGGCCATGCTGATCAGCGCAGCCTTCGTGGCGCCATAGGCGACGGCGCGGGGCAGGCCACGATAGCCGGCGACGGAGGCGACGATGGCGATCTGGCCGGATCTGCGGGCGATCATCGCGGGCATCACGGCGTCCAGCCCGGCGGCGGTGCCGATGAGATTGGTATTCACCATCACGCGGAACGCGTCCAGGTCGAAATCCTGCGCGCCCATTTCCTTCCAGGCGCCGGCGTTGAAAATCGCCAGTGCCACCGGCCTTCCAGCCGCCGCTTCGATGCGCGCGAGCGTGGCCTTCATGGCGGCGGCGTCTGTCACGTCGCAGGGGGCGGCGATGATGCGGCCGGGATGGGCTGTGGCGAGCGCTTCGAGCTTGTCGGCGGCGCGGGCGGTGATCGCCACGGTCCAGCCCTGGGCCACCATGCGCAACGCCACGGCCTCACCGATGCCCGAGGAGGCGCCGGTGATCCAGGCGATGCCGTCCTGTGGGCGGGCTGCACTCATACCAACTCTCCTCGGTCCATTGCGTCCAGAAACGAAGCGGCTCTCGCCTTGATGGCCGCGCGCTTGTCAGGCGCCATTTTCTTCAATCCCATCAGCGGCATCGCCATGCGGTTGTTGCCGGCGAACCGTTCGGCGTGGCGGTCGATGAAATCCCAATACAAAGCGTTGAACGGGCAGGCGTTGTCGCCGGTTGCATCCTTCACGTCATATCGGCATTTGCCGCAGTAATCGCTCATCTTGTTGATGTAGGCGCCCGACGCCGCGTAGGGCTTGGAGCCCACGATGCCACCATCGGCAAACAGCGCCATGCCGCGGGTGTTGGGCAGTTCGACCCATTCATAGGCGTCGGCGTAGACGGACAAATACCAACCGTCGACGTCATTGGGGTCGAGGCCGGCCAAAAGAGCAAAGTTGCCGGTGATCATGAGGCGCTGGATGTGGTGGGCGTAGGCGTGCTCGATCGTGGCCCCCACCGCCTCGGCCATGCAGCGCATGCGGGTGTCGCCCGACCAGTAGAACGCGGGCAGTTTTCGAGAGGCGCCCAGCGCGTTGAGGCTGCGGTATTCCGGCATTTTGAGCCAGTAGATGCCGCGGATGTATTCGCGCCAGCCGAGGATCTGGCGGATGAAGCCTTCGACGGCGTTGAGCGGCGCGGCGCCGGTGCGATAGGCGGCCTCGGCGCGTCGGCAGATTTCCAGCGGCGTCAGCAGGCCGCAATTCAACGAGGTGGATATAAGGCTGTGAAACAGATGCGGGTTGCCCGCCTTCATGGAATCCTGCCAGTCGCCGAAAGACGGCAGCCGGTGGGCGATGAAGTCGTCCAGCATCGCCAGCGCCTGGCCGCGGGTGACAGGCAGGGCAAAGTTCTCGACGTGGCCGATGTTCCCGGCGAATTTCCCTCCCACCAGCGCCATCACTTCGCGGGTGATGTCGTCGGGCAGGAAGCGTGGCGTGGCCGGGGGTATGACCGAGGCCGGCAATTTTTTGCGGTTGTCGTGATCATAGTTCCACTGCCCGCCTTCCGGTGCGTCATCGGCATCGAGCAGCACGCCGTGGCTGCGGCGCATGTCGCGATAGAAGAACTCCATGCGCAGCGATTTCCGCCCGGCCGCCCAGTCGCGGAACTGGCCGATGCCGCAGAGGAAACGACCGTCGCCGCGAATGTCCACCGGGCAGCCGCAGGCTTCGGGCCAGGTGCGCATATCGGCCAGCACACGCCACTCGCTGGGTTCGGTGACCACGATCTCGGTCGCGTGATGCGCGGCTGCGGCACGGATCGCCTCGTCGCGCAGGCTGTGGGTGTTGTCCGGATCGTCCAGCCGCCGGTAGTCCACGCGCACGCCCCGGCTGCGCAATGTTTCGGCGAAGTGGCGCATGGCCGACAGCACCAGCACGATTTTATGGACGTGATGCGGCACGTAACTGCACTCGTCCATCACCTCGGCCATCAGGACAACGTCGTTGGCGCCGAGATCGGCGAGCGATGCGAGACTGTCCGAAAGCTGGTCGCCGAGGACGACGCGAAGAACCGTCACAGCTTTTCGTAGATGACGGTCGAGCCGTCTTTGGTGAACACCAGGTGGGCCCATTGCCCGGCGGCGTCATACCAGAGGTCGAGCGGCAGGTCCCCTGCCAGCTTGTAGCGGCGTGCGCGCAGGGTGCCGCTGGCGGCGGGCACGATCTCTTCGGCCAGTGGCATGGCTGTGACGTCGAACAGACGTCCATCCTCGGAATTGATGATCTTGCGCTGCAGCATGGCCTTGTTCCAGTAGGTGGTGGCAAAGATGTTGGCCGGGGCCTGATAGCGCGGCGTGCCGCTGCCCTCCACCACCAGGCCGCTGGCCGTCGTTTCGGCGCGCATGCGATGCGGAGTGCCGTCGCGGTTGGTTGTGCTCTCGATGCCGGTGAACAGCCCGCCACGCCAGGTTTCGGTGGCGCGGTGGCTGTAGCGATAGACCGGAACGGGGCCGAACTTCACCAGGATGTCGATGCCCACGGACACGCTGAGCGTGTCGCCCGCGGTGGCAAACTCGAGGGTATGGCTGCCGATGACATCGCCGTTGCGGACAAGGCGAAACGCCAGCCGGCCAGATGCCGGGACCGGCAGCCGTGCCGGCGCTGCATTGGCCAGCGCAGCGTTGGCCGGCGCTGCGTTTGCAGGTGCTGCGTTGGCAGGTGCTGCGTTGGCAGGTGCTGCGATGGTGGGGCCTGATACGGGCAGGCATGACAGCGCTGCGAAGCCGGCTGTGACGCATGAACGGCGCGATAAGATCGCCCCCTGGGGATATGACGAGGCCGCGCCGATAGGACGTGACAGCGTCGCGCCTGGTGGTCGTGACATCTAA
>JBBROR010000390.1:0-3109 GCA_038229175.1 Acetobacterales bacterium
ATTTCGAAATGGCCGGCACGGACGAGATGGTCCGTATCGCATTGGAAACCCGACCGAACGCCTGCTGCCTGGTGCCGGAAAAGCGCACGGAAGTGACCACGGAGGGCGGATTGGACGTGGCAGGCCAGCACAACACGCTCCGCCCGATGATAGCAGCTTTGCGATCGGCGGGCATTCGCGTCTCGCTGTTTGTCGATGCCGACGCACACCAGTTGCGCGCCTCAGCCGAGCTCGGCGCTGACATCGTGGAGCTTCACACCGGCGCCTATGCGCATGGCCGCGTCGGCGAGTTGGAACGTTTGATCGCCGGCGCCACGATGGCTCATGACCTGGGCCTGGAAGTGCATGCCGGCCACGGTCTCACCTACGACAACGTATCTGCGGTGGCTGCCATTCCAGAAGTAATGGAGCTGAATATCGGCCATTTCATCATCGGCCAGGCTATCTTTGAAGGGTTGCCATCTGTCATCGCACAGTTTCGGACGTTGATGGACCATGCCAGGGCGTAATTTGTAGGGATCGCGAGCGTTAAGGCGTCCAAACTCAGTGATCCAAAGCTGGCGTCTGGTCCCCGACCAGTCAGGTGCACCGGCCCCGCAAAACAAGGATCATTGATGCGCGCCAGAACTGGTCAGGCCGCTTGTGGCCATTGAGCGCAAGATCTGACCGGATCGTTCTCGCGGTGCAGGTCATACCAACGGCTGCCATTATCCGTATTGGTTTTGCGCGGCGCGGCCGGCCAATCCGGCGTACGGTATCAGGCAGGTGTCGGAAGAATCAACGCCCGCGGCTAATGGTATCAGGCCCCTTTCCAGAGGTCTGCGGCGATGACACAATATTCATCGCCGCCATTTACGTCTTTCTGGAACTCTTTTTATATAACCGCACTTTTGGGTGAAACAGAGCGCATACCCTGGGGGTCTGCATCTCTGCAATCAGGAAATTACTTCCCAAAAAGGGTGAGCACTATGAACTACAAGATCGTAACAATTCTTGGTATGGCTCTGATGCTCGGCGTTGCGCCGGCGATGGCACAATCGCCTGGCGGCAGCAGCGCAAACGGTAGCGCCGGTGCACCGGCTGATAACAAAAGCGACAGCAAGGCAGGCGCAGACGCAGGCAAAGATCCCAAAATGGGCACACCTGGCTCTGGGGCTAGCACCGGACAAGGCGCAATGCCCACTGGCACGACCATGGGCACGACCATGGGCACACCCATGGGCACGACCATGGGCGGCACCAGCACATCCAGCATGCCTGGCACCATGATGAGTTGCACGCCCGGCAACACGGTCGGCTGCCAACCTGATACCAGTGGCACCACGAATGCCGCTCCTGTCCGCGCGCCCTAAGCCCGCTTACATTCTGTAGGCACTCAGGCAGCGGCGGCCCGTCAACGGGTCGCCGCAATCTTGTAGGGTGAGCCAGAGCAACGTTCGACCGATTGATTCCAATGGATCGGTCGCAACCTGCCCTCACCTACGCCAGCGCTTCCACCTCGAAGCTTGCCATCTGCCGCATCGATTTCAGCGGGTGATATCTCTCTGCCTCTATCGCGTGAATCCCGATGCGGCGTCCTGCCAACACCAGTTCATTCAACGTCAGGCTGATGAAGAATCGGCCATCCACCTGGGCGTCGGCTCGGATCATGTGCTGCGCTGCCGTGATGAAATCGCCGCCACGGCGATACCAGGTGAAACCGGCGCTGGCGTGGCGCGAGATCGGATGCTTCTCCGCCGCCTCCACCACCAACCCGTCCTCAAGGCGGACATGGGCATAGCGCGGATGAATGGAGGGAAACACCACCACCCCCGCGTCCAGCCGCCGCTTTCGAAAATCCATGACAACAGCAGCGAAATCGACATCGACGAACTCGTTTCCACTGAGAATCAGCAATTCCTGCTCCGGCGCAATTTCCTGCACACAGAGCAGGGCCGTGCAGGCCGCCCCGGCGGTTTCGCCGTTGATCGCAACCACCACGGCATCCGGTGCCGCCAGCGCAATAACGCGGTCGATCCGGTGGCGCAGAATATCCTCGGCACGCGCCGCGAACACCATCCGCGAGGCGATAAAAGCACAGGACCGCACCAGCCGTTCGATCAGCAACAGACCATCGTTTTCCAACAGCAGCAGCGGCGGCATATCGCCATCGGCCGGGCCTGCGCCAAGAACCAGAACAATCACGCCGCAGCCGCCGCGCGCGGCAAGACCATCGCCCGCGCGATGGCAGCGTATGTCACGTCCTCCACGCCCGACACCTGAAGCACGCACGCCCCAGCCTCACGCGCCGCACGCACGCCGCCAGCATGATCCTCCACCACCAGGCATTCGCCGGGCAACACGCCGAACCGCGCAATGGCCTGGGCATAGATCTCGGGATCCGGCTTCGGCCGCGCCACGTCCTGGTTCGACAGGGTGAAATCCAGATAAGGCGCCAACGCCGAGCGCTGCATCATCACATCCACCGAATGACGCACCGCGTTCGAACACACGGCGAGACGGATCCCGTCTGTCCGCAGACGCGCCAGCGCATATTGATGGATGAAGCGCGGCTTGCACTGGGCCGCCACGATTTCCATGGTGTAGGCCTGCTTCAGGTCGCCGATGAAATCGTGCAGCTCAACCGGAATCTTGTTGGCCGCCGACAATATCTGAAGCTTCCGCCGGGTCGGCAGGCCGTCGAAGGTGGCGATGTGGTCGTAATGGCTGATCGGGCAGCCGAACAGCGCCAGCGCGCGGTTGAGCGCCTGGTAGTGCCACTCCTTCGCATCGATCAGCACACCGTCCATGTCAAACGCGATCGCCTTGATCATGCCCTGCCTCCGAAGAACGCGCGGGCATCTTCCGCAAGATCGGTGCACAGCATCAATGCGGGATTGTCCTTAACACCCGATGCCAGCAGGCGCTGCCACAGCGCCAGATGGCCACGGCCGTGCAGTTCCGGCGACACGATCGCCACGCGCTTGCCGTCCTGCAGGAATCCGTTGATGTCGGCCGCGCTATACCATTCGGACACGAAGGCATCGAGCCACACCCCCAGCGCCTGGTCGTAGAGCACCGGCTGGCGCTCGTATTCACTGGCCCGCGTGAACACCGGCATGCCCAGGCG
>JBBROR010000391.1:0-3065 GCA_038229175.1 Acetobacterales bacterium
CCAGGCCGAACGGGATCATGCCCAGCAGCACCGGCAGCGAGCGCCGCACGCCGTGCATGATGCCGGCCGGCGTGAAGACGACCGGGGTTTTCATGACTGTTTCAGACGGATGATGAGGTCCTCTGCCGTATCGGTGTCCATCGCCAGCGCCCGGCTGGCGATCTCGTGGCCGAAGCCCGCGCGGGCGAGCATGCCGAGCTCCTTCAGCGCGCGCGGTTCCGCGTCGGGCGGGCGGAAGGCGCCGATCCGCCGGCGCCGTGTGAGGGCGACGCATGCGGCCAGCTCGATGTCTGGATTGGAGGGAAGCGCCGCGCGAACGACCTCGCCATCGACGCCACGTGCGCCGAGATGGGCCGCCACCGCTCGGGCCGAGCGGCCCATCCGGGTGAGGGAGCGGGCGCGGCTTTCGGCGAAGGCGGCGTCGTCGATCACGCCGGAGGCGGCCAGTGCGGCCGCCACCTCGCGCACCGCTCGGCGGCAGGCGGCGACGATGTCTGGATCGGGGTTTGCCGCGGCGCGGGTCCAACGGTCGATGCGGCGATTGAGCACACGGATGAGGCCGGCCTGGGTGGTGCCATAGCGGGCGAGATGGGCCAAAGCGGCCGCGTGGAGCCTCGACTTGGTGGGCGGGGGTCCCGCTGGTTTTGGCTCGGCCATGGCGCACGATGCCATGCGCCGCCGATCGGCGTCCGGCGCTGGATGCAATTGTGCCATGCACGAGCAAGCCGTCCCACGGCTCTGGACAGACGCGTGTTTGTTTGACTTACCCCGCCCGCCCCCGCCATGCTCCGCCTTTCCGGAACTGCCCGCACGGGGTGCGGCTGCAGCGCAAGACCGGATTCCTGCCCCTTCGCGGGGGAAATTGAGGATACGAGGATATGATCCCCGCCCTGATGCCGACCTACAACCGCGCAGACCTCGCTTTTGAGCGGGGCGAAGGCTGCTGGCTGTACACGGCGGATGGCCGACGATTCCTCGATTTCGGTGCCGGCATCGCCACGTCCTCGCTCGGCCACGGCCACAAGGGCCTGACGGACGCGATCGCCGAGCAGGCGGCGAAGGTGATGCACGTCTCAAACCTTTATCGCGTGCCGCAGGCCGAGCGCCTCGCGGAGCGGCTGGTGGCGGCAACCTTCGCGGACAGTGTGTTCTTCTGCAATTCGGGCGCCGAGGCGAACGAAGGCATGGTGAAGATGATCCGCAAGGCGCAGCACGATGGTGTGAATGGTGAGGGTGGTCATCCAGAACGCTACCGGGTGATCTGCTTCGAGGGCGCCTTTCATGGCCGGACGCTGGCGATGCTGGCGGCCACGGGCAACGCCAAGTATCTGCACGGCTTCGGGCCGGAGGTGGACGGCTTCGATCATGTGCCGTTCAACAACCTCAACGCGCTGCGCGATGCCATCACGCCGCAGACGGCCGGGATCATCATCGAGCCGGTGCAGGGCGAAGGCGGCATCCGCCCGGCCCAGCTACAGTTCCTGCGCGACCTGCGCCAGGCCTGCGACGAGTTCGGCATCTTCCTGGGGATGGATGAGGTGCAGTGCGGCATGGGACGGACCGGCAAATTATTCGCCCATGAATGGGCCGGCATCACGCCGGATGTGATGTCCATCGCCAAGGGTATCGCCGGCGGTTTCCCGATGGGTGCCATCCTGGCTACCGAGAAACTGGCCAAGGTGCTGTATGCCGGCACCCATGGCACGACGTTCGGCGGCAACCCGCTGGCGTGTGCGGCTGGGAATGCCGTGCTGGACGTTGTGCTGGCGCCAGGATTTTTGGCCGAGGTGGACCGGAAATCACGAAAACTCTGGCACGCGCTGGTGGCGCTCGTGGCGGAATTCCCGACTGTGTTCGAGGATGCGCGCGGCGCTGGGCTGATCGTGGGTCTGAAATGCCGCGTACCGAACACCGAGGTCCAGGCCGCGTTCACTGCCGAGGGACTGCTGTCGGTCGGTGCCGGGGACAACGTGATCCGCCTGGTGCCGCCCTTGGTGCTGACGGATGCCGATATCGACATTGCCATCGCCATGATGTGCCGAGGCGCGAAACGCTGCCTTCCCACCACTGCCAGCATGGCCGCAAAATGAGCAGCGCGTCACAGGGCCGACCCGGTCAGGCCAGCGGTGGACCGAAAGCCGGCGGGGTGGAGCCACCACCCCGCCACTTCCTTGACCTGGCGGATTTCGATGCGCCCACCCTGCGACGCATGCTCGACGTGGCCAGCCACTTCAAATCGACCGACAGCTCGTCGCGCCCGCTGGCCGGCAAGACGATCGCGCTGATCTTCGACAAGCCGTCCACCCGCACGCGCGTCAGCTTCGAGGTGGCGATGCGCCAGCTTGGCGGCGACGTGATCGTGTTGTCGTCACGCGACACGCAGTTGGGCCGCGGCGAAACCATCGCGGACACCGCGCGCGTGCTGTCGCGCTATGTCGACGCGATCATGATGCGCACGGACGCGCCGGAGAAGCTGGCTGAAATGGCGGCCTATGCCACCGTGCCGGTGATCAACGGACTGACGGCGGCCTCACATCCCTGCCAGCTGATGGCCGACGTGCTCACTTTCGAGGAGCATCGCGGCCCCATCGCGGGGCAGGTGGTGGCCTGGTGCGGCGATGCCAACAACGTGGCGCGAAGCTGGATCGAGGCGGCGGCGCTGTTCAGCTTTACCCTGCGCATCGCCACGCCCGAGCCGGAAAAGCTGCCTTCCGAGTTGATCGCCTGGGCCCGCGCCCAGGGGGCCTCGATCGAGTTGCTGGATGACCCCGAGATCGCCGTGGCCGGCGCGCGCTGCGTGGTGACGGATGCGTGGGTAAGCATGGCGGACGATGACACCGCCGGCGATCGCCACAACATCCTGGCGCCGTATCAGGTGACCGAGGCGCTGATGGCCAAGGCTGCGCCGGATGCGATCTTCATGCACTGCCTGCCTGCCCATCGCGGCGAGGAAGTGACTGCAGGCGTGATCGACGGCCCGCAATCGGTAGTGTTCGACGAGGCGGAGAACAGGTTGCACGCCCAGAAGGGTGTGCTGGCCTGGGCGATGGGAGCGGCGCGGTAGG
>JBBROR010000392.1:0-3063 GCA_038229175.1 Acetobacterales bacterium
ACGCCCATGGGCACGCCGATTGCCACCGCCAGCACCGCTGCCGTCAGCGCCAGTTCCAGGGTGGCGGGCAGCCGCTCAGCAATCAGGCCGCCCACTGGGCGCGCAAGCCGGTAGGATATCCCGAAATCGCCGTGTAGCGCACGCCAGACGAAATTTCCGTACTGCACGAAAAACGGCTGATCCAGTCCAAGTTGCTGCACCAGCGCCAGGCGCTGCGCCTCCGTGTAGTCCTGGCCAAGCATGACCGTGACGGGGTCGCCGACAAAGGCGAACATGGCGAAACTGATGAATCCCACGATAAGGAGCACTGGGATGGCCTGAAAAATGCGCGAGACGATGAAGGCGAACATAAGCGGCGCAAGACTCCTGACAGGCCGCAGAGTGTTGCCGCCGCCGCAGGGCGTGGCAAGGCCCGCGCAGAACGTTACAAATTCTTCAATTCATGTTGACGAGCGAACGCGGCCCGCCTGCGCCGTATTCGCGCACCAGTGTGTAGCCGACACCCAGCAGCACCGGGCCTACGAAAACACCCAGCAATCCGAACGCGAGCGCACCTCCAAGCACGCCCAGCATCGTCAGCAGGAACGGCAGATCGGCGCCACGGGCAATAAAGAACGGCCGGATCACGGAGTCTGACCCACTGATCGCCACCACGCCGTAGATCATCAGCACCACGCCCCAGGCGGTGTGGCCTTGGCTCATCAGCCACAAGGCTGAAGGAATCCAGATCACGGGCGCACCGATCGGCAGCACGGAAAGCCCGCCGGCGATCACCCCCAGCAGCAGCGGCCGCGGCACACCCGACATCCACAGGCCCAGGCCGGTCAGGATGCCTTGCACCAGAGCGGTGCCAAGAATGCCATACACCACCCCCCTGATGGTGGCGCCGGTGACGGAAATAAGCCGGTCCGCCTGCGCGCCGGCGATTCGCTGCAGGATGGCGACGCTGTGCCTCGCCAGTCTTTCGCCGGATGCGTAGAAAAAGAACGCCACGAACAACGCCAGCAGAAACAACAGCACGCCGTTGGCCAACCCCAGCAGGATCGACAGCAAGGTCTCGCCAGCCCAGCCAAAATAGGGCCGAAAGAACGAAACCATCGTGGTCAGGTCATCCGCCCAGTTGTTCCACATCTCCGACATCGACGGGCCCGCGATCGGCACGTCGGCAAGCCAGGCCGGCGCCCCTGGAAGACCTGACTGCAACGCGCTCTGGATTTCGCGACGAAGCTGGTCGACATCGCTGGCGCCGCCCGGCACCGCAAGTGCCAGCGGCAGGACGACAACCACCGTGATGACAAACACCATAACGCCAGCCGCTGCGGTATGGCCCCTGTTCAGATGGTTACGCACCCATTCATACATCGGCCATGTCGTGTAGGTCAGGATCGCCGCCCACAGGATGGCTGAAAAGAACGGATAAAGCACCAGCGTGCAGCCGATCGCCACGCCGCCCAGCAGCAGCATCATCAATATCTGTTCGGCGCGCATCGACGGCAGTCTCCCGATCCGTCCGCCGGTGACACCCTTGTACGCCGGACCCAGCCCACCGTTAACACAACCCATCCCGCATGAAACGCTCCGATCCCGACCCGTCTGGCCAATTCGATGAGCGGACTGTAACCTTGGCTCGAAATCGAGGGAGCGCTAGCATGTCGCAATCGAAGCCAGCCTTGGCTGCGAACCTGTCCATGATGTTCAACGAGGTGCCGTTCCTCGACCGCTTCGCCGCCGCCGCCCAGGCAGGCTTCAAGGGCGTGGAGTTTTTGTTCCCGTATGATTTCCAGGCTAGCGAGATCCGCAACCGTCTCGACGACAACGGGCTCACCCAGGTGCTGTTCAACATGCCGCCCGGTGACTGGAACGCCGGCGAGCGTGGCATCGCCAGCCTGCCAGGCCGCCAGAGCGAATTCCTCGACGGCGTGAAGAAGGCGTTGGATTACGCGAGCGCACTGGATTGCAAGCTGGTTCACGCCATGGCCGGCATCCCCAAAGGCGTCCACCCCGTGACCGCAGCCGCAATCTATGCCGACAACCTCTCGCGCGGCGCCGACCTTGCCCATGCGGCGGGCGTCAAGATCGTGATCGAGCCGATCAACCACCGCGACATGCCGGGCTTTCACCTGAACACGATGGCCCAGGGTGCCGCCGTGGTGGACGCCATCGGCCGCGACCGGCTAGGCCTGCAATTCGACGTCTATCACTGCCAGGTGACCGAGGGCGACATCACCAAGCGGATGGCGTCGCATTTCGACGTCATTTCGCATATGCAGATCGCTGATGTCCCGGCCCGCAACGAGCCCGGCACCGGTGAGATCGGCTGGCGCGCCGTGTTCGCCCAGATGACCGCTTTGGGCTACCAGGGCTGGGTCGGCTGCGAATACCGCCCGGCCGGCGACACCGTGGCAGGCCTGAGCTGGCGCAACAGCTTCGGCGTCTGAAACCCCTCCTGTAGAAGCGAGACGTAGAATGAAAATCGGTTTCATTGGCCTGGGCATCATGGGCCGCCCGATGGCGCTGCACCTCAAGGCCGCCGGCCACGAGCTGTTCGTGCCCGACCGCCGCAGCCTGCCCGACGAGATCCGCGCCGCCGCCACCGTGGAAGCGGATGCAGCTGCCGTCGCCGAGCATTCCGAGGTCATCATCCTGATGGTGCCGGACACCCCCGATGTGGAACGCGTGCTGTTCGGCGCGCACGGCGTGGCTGAGGGCCTGCAGCCCGGCAAGCTGGTGATCGACATGAGCTCGATCAGCCCCGTCGCCACCAAGGAATTCGCCGAACGCATCGCCAAGCTCGGCTGCGGCTACGTGGACGCCCCCGTCTCCGGCGGTGAGGTCGGCGCCAAGAACGCCGCACTCACCATCATGGCTGGCGGTGCCACCACCGATTTCGAACGCGCCTTGCCGCTGTTCCAGCTCATGGGCAAAAACATCACCCACGTAGGCGAAAGCGCCGGCGCCGGCCAGGTCTGCAAGGTCGCCAACCAGATCATCGTGGCGCTGAACATCCAGGCCGTGGCCGAGGCGCTGACCTTCGCCCGCAAGGCCGGCGCCGACCCGGCCCGC
>JBBROR010000393.1:0-3039 GCA_038229175.1 Acetobacterales bacterium
GGCGTTGTGCTGACCACCGGCTGCGACAAGACGACGCCGGCCTGCCTGATGGGGGCGGCGACGGTGAACATTCCGTCGATCGTGCTGTCTGGCGGGCCGATGCTGGATGGGTGGTATAAAGGTCGCCTCGCGGGGTCCGGCACCATCGTGTGGGAGGGCCGCAAGATGTATGCCGAGGGGCTGATCACCTATGACCAGTTCATGGACATGGTGTGCGCCTCGGCGCCTTCGGTGGGCCATTGCAACACGATGGGCACCGCGCTTTCGATGAACTCGCTGGCCGAGGCGCTGGGCATGTCGCTGCCGGGGTGTGCTGCCATTCCCGGGCCGTATCGGGAGCGTGGGCAGATGGCCTACGCGACCGGCAAGCGCATCGTGGACATGGTGCACGAGAATCTGCGGCCGTCCGACATCATGACCAAGCAGGCGTTCGCGAACGCCGTTGTGGCGGCGGCGGCGCTGGGGGCGTCGTCCAACTGCCCGATTTCGATGATCGCGATCGCGCGCCATATGGGCGTGGATCACTCGTTGGATGACTGGCAGGCGATGGGCCAGAACGTGCCGTTGCTGGTGGATGTGCAGCCGGCGGGGCGCTATCTCGGTGAGAAGTTCCATCGGGCCGGCGGCGTTCCGGCCGTGATGCGCGAGTTGCTGGCGGCGGGGCGCATCGACGGCTCGCTGATGACGGTGACGGGCAAGAGCATTGCTGAAAACCTCGAGGGTGTGCAAGAGCCCGATCGCGATGTGATCCGTGCGTTCGACGCGCCGATCAAGGCCAGCGCCGGGTATGTTGTGATGAGCGGCAATCTGTTCGAATCGGCAGTGATGAAGACCAGCGTGATCGACGCGGCGTTCCGCGACCGGTTTCTGTCCAACCCGGATCGCCCCAACGTGTTCGAAGGCAAGGCCATCGTGTTCGAGGGGCCGGAAGACTATCACGCGCGGATCGAAGACCCTGACCTGGGGGTGGAGGACCAGTCCGTGCTGATTATCCGCAACTGCGGGCCGGTGGGCTATCCTGGGGGTGCCGAGGTGGTGAACATGCAGCCGCCGGCGAGCATGTTGAAGCGTGGCATCACGTCGTTGCCGACGATGGGCGATGGGCGGCAGAGCGGCACGTCGGCTTCGCCTTCCATTCTCAACGTTTCGCCGGAAGCGGCGATTGGAGGCGGGTTGGCGCTTTTGAAAACGGGCGACCGGATCAGGATCGATCTCAACACGCGCAAGGTGGACGTGCTGATTCCTGATACGGAACTGGCCGCGCGACGTGCTGCCTGGGTGCCGCCGGTGCTGGTGCACAAGACGCCGTGGGAAGAGATTTATCGTTCGATGGTGGGCCAGCACGGCACCGGCGCGTGTCTGGAGCCGGCCACGCTCTACTTGAACGTTCTTGAAACGCGCGGCGAGAGCCGTAACAATCACTGAGGAACTTCTGATGGCCGGACGTCTCGCGGGCAAGACCGCATTCATGACTGCGTGTGCGCAAGGTATTGGCCGCGCCACCGCTTTGGCCTTTGCCGCCGAGGGCGCGCGCGTGTTCGCCACCGATCTTAACATCGACAAGCTGTCGGAGATTGCAGGCGAGAACATCGAAGTGGCGAAGTTGGACGTGCTGGACGCCGCTGCTGTGCTGGCGATGGCCAAGCGGGTTGGCGCGGTGGACGTGCTGTTCAACTGCGCCGGATATGTCCACCAGGGCACCGTGCTGGACGCCACCGAGGCGGAATGGGATTTTGCTTTCAACCTCAATGTCCGCTCGATGTTTCGCACCATTCAGGCGTTTTTGCCGGGGATGGTGGGGAAGGGGGCGGGGTCGATCGTGAATATGGCTTCGGCGGCGAGTTCCATCAAAGGGGCGCCGAACCGGTTCGTTTATGGCACGACGAAGGCCGCGGTGATTGGATTGACCAAGTCTGTGGCGAGCGACTTTGTGAAGGCCGGCATTCGGTGCAACGCGATCTGCCCGGGCACGGTGCAGTCCCCCAGCCTGGACGATCGGATTGCGGCGGGGGCTGCGCAGTTCGGCTCGGTGGAGGCGTCGCGTTCGGCCTATGTGGCGCGCCAGGCGATGGGGCGGCTGGGTGCGCCGGAGGAGATAGCCGCGATGGCGGTGTATCTGGCGAGCGATGATGCGCAGTTCGTGACGGGCCAGGCGATGTTGATCGATGGTGGCTGGACGCTTTAGCTCCATCTCGAAATCTCAAGGAATGAAAATATGAAGTTGTTGCGTTATGGCCCTGTGGGCGCCGAGAAGCCGGGGATTCTGGATAAGGAGGGGCGCATTCGCGATCTGTCCGATTTCGTGAAGGACATCGATGGCGCCACGCTGTCGCCGGCGAAGTTGGCTGAGTTGGTTGAGATCAATCCGGAATCACTGTCGCTCGTGCATGGCAAGCATCGGATGGGGCCTTGTGTGGCGCGGCCGATGAATTTTGTGCTGATCGGGCTGAACTATGCCGATCACGCGGCTGAGGCGGGCATGGCCGTGCCGAAGGAGCCGATCGTGTTCTTCAAGTCGCTCAGCGCGTTCTGTGGGCCGAACGACGTGCTGCCGATCCCGCGCGGGTCGGTGAAGACGGATTGGGAGGTGGAGCTTGGGATCGTGATCGGCACCAAGGCCAGCTATGTGTCCGAGGACGACGCGATGGACCATGTGGCCGGGTATTGCGTGATCAACGACGTGTCCGAGCGGGAGTATCAGATCGAGCGCGGCGGGCAGTGGGACAAGGGCAAGGGCTGTGACGGCTTCGGTCCGGTGGGGCCCTGGATGGTGACGAAGGACGAGATCGCCGATCCGCAGGACCTGGCCATGTGGGCCGATGTGGATGGCGTTCGGATGCAGGACGGTTCCACCAAGACGATGGTCTTCGGGGTGAAGAAGCTGGTGAGCTATGTCAGCCAGTTCATCACGCTCTATCCTGGCGATCTGATCTCCACCGGCACTCCGCCGGGCGTGGGCATGGGCAAGAAGCCACACCCGATCTACCTCAAGGTTGGCCAGACCATGAAGATCGGCGTGGCCGGGCTGGGCGAGCAGGA
>JBBROR010000394.1:0-3039 GCA_038229175.1 Acetobacterales bacterium
AGTTCGCTGGGGCTTTCGAGTGCCACCAGCACGCCGATCTTGCCCAGGCCGGGCTTCAGGGCGTTGTGCATGTAGGTGGCGACCGCGCCGTGGGCGACGGTGAACACCTTGGCGCGGCGGATTGTCATGTTCTCGCCGACGGTTGCGACGAGCTGGATCAGTTCGTCGGCCACGGTGCGGTCGGTGCCGGGATACTGGGCGGCCTTCAGCGCCTCGACATCATCACCGACGGTGAGCGCCAGGGTGGTGACGGTGGCGACGAAACTCTGGAAGGCGTCGTTGCGGGCCACGAAATCGGTCTCGGCGTTGACTTCGACCATCGCGGCCTTGTTGGCGGCGGACGCAACGCCGATCAGGCCCTCGGCGGCCACGCGGCCAGACTTCTTGGCTGCGGTGGACAGGCCCTTCTTGCGCAGCCAGTCGATGGCGCCCTCGACATCGCCTTCGACGGCCACGAGCGCCTTCTTGCAGTCGCCCATGCCGGCGCCGGAGCGCTCGCGCAGTTCCTTCACCAGGGCAGCAGTAACCTCGGCCATGGATGTTTCTCCAGATCAGGGCCGGCCGGCCCCACGTGTGGAACCGACCGGCGTTGTGAACGAATTTACGGTGCGGCGGTTTCGGCCGAAGCCTCGATGATCGGCTGGGGCACCATTTCCGGCATCAGGTTCGGCAGGACTTCGGGCGCCAGTTCCTCGGCGCCGCCGATATCCTGGCCCGAGGCCTGCATCTCGGCGCTGATGCCATCGAGCACGGCGCCCGAGATCAGGTCGCAATACAGGGTGATGGCCCGGATCGCGTCATCGTTGCCTGGGATGGGGTAGGTGACGCCGGCGGGGTCGGAGTTGCTGTCGAGAATGGCGATGACGGGAATGCCGAGCTTGTTCGCCTCTTCGACGGCCAGCTTTTCCTTGTTGGTGTCGATGATGAACAGGATGTCCGGCAGGCCGCCCATTTCCTTGATGCCGCCCAGCGCGCGCTCCAGCTTCTCGCGGTCGCGCGTGATGTCGAGCACCTCTTTCTTGGTGAGGCCCTGGGTGTCTCCGCCAAGCATGTCGTCGATCTGGCGGAGGCGCTTGATGGAGCCGGTGATGGTCTTCCAGTTGGTCAGCATGCCACCGAGCCAGCGATGGTTGACGTAATACTGGCCGCATTTCTGCGCGGCTTCGGCCACATGGTCGGCGGCGGCGCGCTTGGTGCCGACGAACAGGACGCGGCCACCGGCGGCGGTGGTGTCGCGCACGGCCTTCAGCGCGCGGTCCAGCATGGGCACGGTCTGCTGCAGGTCGATGATGTGGACCTGGTTGCGGATGCCGAACAGGTACGGCGCCATCCGCGGGTTCCAGCGGCGGGTGTGATGTCCGAAATGGACACCGGCTTCGAGCAGTTGACGCAGGGTAAAATCGGGCATCGCCATGAGCGTGCTCCTTTCCTGATAGTCCGGTTGAACCTCCGCGGGAGTTGTCTTGCGACACCGGATCCGGCCCCGATGGGGTCAGGAAGGCTTCCCGCGTGTGAATTACCCTAGGCAGGATGTCTGGGGCAGCCCGGATATCGCGCAGAACGGGCGGAGATGCAAGCAATCCGCGCAGGTGGGCGGCGCGATCGGCCATGCAGCGACGGCATGGGCCGCATGTTGGCGAAATAAGTGACAAAGTTTGTTTTTTGTCATTATGCTCGTTTATTGCAATTGGAGAGCGCACACATGACCCTCGCCACACAGGCTTTCAGCACCACCGGGATCGACCTTCCCCGCCTCGGCCTTGGATGCATGGGGATGTCAGACGGCATCTATGGCCCGGCCGACCGCGCCGAGAGCATCGCCACTGTCCATGCCGCCCAGGAGGCGGGGATCGTGATGTTCGACACCGGCGATTTCTACGGCATGGGCGACAACGAAATGCTGCTGCGGGAGGCGCTTTCGGGCGGCCGGCGGAAGCGGGCGTTCATCGCCGTGAAGATGGGGGCGCAGCGCGATCCGGACGGGGCGTGGCTGGGATTCGATGGAAGTCCGGCGGCGGTTAAGACGGCGCTTGCCTATACGCTGAAGCGGTTGGGCACGGATCATGTCGACCTTTACATGCCGGCGCGGCTGGACCCGAACGTGCCGATCGAGGAGACGATCGGGGCGATCGGCGAGATGGTGCGGGCCGGGTATGTGCGCCATATCGGCGTATCGGAACTCGGGGCCGATACGATCCGCCGGGCCGCCGCCACGCACAGCATCGCCGCCCTGCAGATCGAGTATTCGCTGATGTCACGCGGGATCGAAGCTGCGATCTTGCCGACCTGCCGCGAGCTGGGGATTGCCGTCACGGCGTATGGCGTGCTGGCGCGCGGGTTGATCGGCGGCAGCGCCCTGAACGGGGCCAAGGATTTCCGCGCCCACAGCCCGCGCTTCATGGGCGACGCATTGGCGGCCAACCAGCGTCTGGTCGCGGCTTTGGAGACGGTGGGCGCGGAGTCCGGCCATACCGGGGCGCAGTTGGCCATCGCCTGGGTGCTGTCGCGCGGCGGAGATATCTTCCCACTCGTCGGCGCGCGCAGCCGCAAACGCCTGGCCGAATCGCTGGGGGCACTGGACATCACGCTCACACCAGACATGCTGGCGCGGATCGAAGGGGCGATGCCGGCCGAGGCGGTGGTGGGAGAGCGCTATCCCGCCCATGGCATGGCGTCCTTGGACAGTGAACGGACGACCACCTGACCGAAGAGACAACCCACGACCGGATCCTGGACGCAGCGGAGGAATTGCTCCGCCGCCACGGGCCGGCCAAGACCAATGTGGTGGACGTGGCGCGCCGGCTTGGGATGAGCCATGCCAACGTGTATCGCCATTTCGCCAGCAAGGCGGCGCTGCAGGATGCGGTGGCCGCCCGCTGGCTGCATGCGATTGCGGCGCCGCTGGCCGCCTGCGCCGTGCGCGATGCGCCGGCGGCGGCGCGATTGCGCGAATGGGCGCGCATGCTCGCAGCCGCCAAGCGGCAGAAGGTGCTGGGCGATCCTGAGATGTTCGCCACCTATCACGCGCTGGCCGAGGCG
>JBBROR010000395.1:0-3038 GCA_038229175.1 Acetobacterales bacterium
CCCGGGCCGATGCTCGCCCACCGCGCAGACCATCCCCGGGCCGGTCATCGACAAGCCAAGCTGGCGATATCCGGGCGAATAGCGATTGTCCAACGGCAGGTCGCAGCCGATGGCATCGGGCACCAGATGGGTGCGGCACAACGCGAGCCCCCGCACCGGATCGGGCTCCACGTCGTCAAACGCCTGCCCCAGCTCCTCATCGAACCTGTCGCGGAACATGAACGGATTGGCGAACACCGCATCCACATCGCCCAGGAGGTTCACCAGCGCCGGCGCATTGGTGGCGGACAGCAGCAACGCCGCCGACCCCGTGGCATTGACCATGCGATGCACCGCGTTCGGTGGCACTGAGAACAAAGATCCAGGCTGCCACTCGAACACCACGCGACGGTCCGACTCTGCCAACCACAGCTCCGTGGTGCCGCGCCCCTCCAGCACCAGCACCATTTCCTCGAACAGGTGCTTTTCCGATCGTGTGGCGCCGGAGGCTGCAATCTCGATCACCGCGCATCCCAGGCCACCCTCGGTGCCGAACATCTGCACATAGGCGCCTGCACCACCCAGCCTGCGCCACGCCCCGCGCGTCACCTTGTGCAAGTCCGCCGAAATGGCACGCACAACCGGCACGCCCTCATCCGCCATGAACCGGTCGTACGCCGCAGCCGGACGCAGAAACCGGCTCATCCCGGCAGCGCTTAGCCCCATCGGCTCATGCCAATGAACCTGCCCATCGACCTCGTGCGGCATCAGCCCCCCGCCACCAGTGCCACGCCCCAGGCCAATAATCCGACGGACGCAACACGAAACAGCGTCAGGCTGCCTGCGAGAATGAGCCCGGCCGCCACCGCGCCCAGCTTGGCGAATGCAAAGAACAGATCCTTGAACCCAGGTCGTGGCACCCCATCCGTCAAATCAGCGGCCTTTCACAAGCCAAGCATTGTCGCGCATCCCGGCGATATTGACACGCCCCTAAAAGCCGATAGCCTGTTCGCCAGCCAATTATAATGTTCGCCGTGCGCACACTGGACAAGATATCTCCGGTCTCCGGTGGGCGCCAAAACCGCGGGGATCGCAAACAATGACCGGCCTCACCGATCAGACCGAGGACGACGCCGCGACAAAATTGCGCAACGAGCGTCCACACGACCTGGACGCCGACAACCAGCAATGGGAGCGCTGGGCCAAGAAGCGCACCTTCGTTCGCGCGCTTGAAGGCACATACAGCCATCTTTACAAATCGCTGGTCGACGAGCCGCGGGTGTATTCTTCCACCGCCATGGCGTGGAAAGGCGGCCCCGGCCTCTACGGCAAGCACGTCATCAGCCCACAGCACGCCAAAGTCACCCAGTCGATCGAATGTCATCTGGAAGTGTTCGCACCTGGCGCCTACGGCCAAAAGCACGGACATCTGAACTCCGCCTGCTTCTACATCATCAAAGGCCGCGGCTACGACATTCACGATGGCAAGAAGGTGCCGTGGAAAGCCGGCGACATCATGATCGTCGAAAACGGCTGCGTGCATCAGCATTTTAATGATGACCCCGAACAAGAGGCCATCGTCCTGGTTTTCAAGGCCAAGCCATTGTTCCTGTTCATGCATCTCATGCTGCAGAAGATCGTTGAATATCCGCCCAAGACTGGCTGGGAGGGCTTCAAGCCGCCGAGCGACCTGTAAGCAGCGAAAAGGAACAACACACCATGAGCCAGGACCTTCTCGAAGCCGACTTCGCCCGCGTCAACGGCGGCAACTGCAGCTTCCGTGCGGACGACGTCCAGGCATCCAAAGAATTCCGCGCCGAATACGCCACGCGTTCGCGCCTGATCTCGCCTGAAGAAATGCCGATGGAGCTGTGCGATGACGGGCTCATCAAGCACCTGATGCACGAGCGCTTCAACTCTGCCGAAATGTGCGTCGATGCCTACATGCAGTTCATCAAGCCCGGCGGCGCCTCCGGCATCCATCGCCACATGTGGGAAGAGATCATCTTCGTCATGCAAGGCGAAGGCCATGACCTGCACTGGGACATGAGCTACGAATGCGACGACGAATACCACTGGTCGTGGGACGCCGAGCCGAAGACATACCCGTGGAAACGCGGCGACTTCATCTTCATCCCGCCCTACTCCAACCACCAGCACGTCGCGACCACCGAAGCCCGCCTAATCGTCATCAGCAACCGCATCATCAAAAAAATGGGCATGGACTGGTTCGAACAGGTCGCTCCCGCTCCGGCGGAGTAGGAAAGGCGAGGCGGCCGCGCCCCTGCACCTGGCATGAGGTTTAAGACATGCTGAAGGAAATCCTACCCTTATGACGAGGTCCAGGGGCTCGGCCCCTGGCGGGTCTGGGCGGCGCCCAGGCTTGTCCTAATGCCCGCGGAGGATCTGGCTGAGGAACAATTTCAGACGATCGGTCTGCGGGTCTTCGAACATACGGGCCGGCGTGCCCGACTCAACGATTTCGCCGCGGTCCATGAACACCACGCGATCAGCGACCATGCGGGCAAAGCCCATTTCGTGGGTGACGCAGACCATGGTCATGCCGGATTCGGCCAGGCTGACCATGGTATCCAGAACTTCCTTGATCATTTCAGGATCAAGGGCGGAGGTTGGTTCATCGAACAGCATGATCTTGGGCTTCATGCACAGCGCACGGGCGATGGCAACACGCTGCTGCTGGCCACCGGAGAGCTGGCCAGGGTATTTCTTTGCCTGCTCGGGAATTTTGACCTTGCGCAAGAAGTCCATCGCCAGTTCTTCGGCTTCAGCCTTCGGCATTTTCCGCACCGAGATGGGTGCCAAGGTGCAGTTTTAGAGTATGGTAAGGTGGGGGAACAGGTTAAACGACTGGAACACCATGCCGACTTCACGACGGATGGTGTCCAGCGCGCGTAGGTCGTCCGTCAACTCGGTGCCGTGGACGACGATGCGGCCTTCCTGGTGGGATTCAAGACGGTTGATACAACGGATCATGGTGGACTTGCCCGAGCCGGACGGCCCGCAGACAACGACGCGCTCCTTTTGCGCGACGTTCATCG
>JBBROR010000396.1:0-3031 GCA_038229175.1 Acetobacterales bacterium
GGAGAACAGGTCGGGCCGCGCCTCCACCGCCTGTATATCGGCGTGGCTGCTGATCGACCAATAGGGGCCGAACGGGCTGTCCGCACAGAAATGCACCGGTGCCTCGCGGCGCAGCCGGGCGAACCAGGGCCGCCAGGCGTCATTGGCATAGAGCGCCGGCGCGGTGACATCGATGGCGGCGAGCGGTTCTGCTTCGGCCGGATCGACACCGGAGACTTCGGATGGGCGCAAGCGGGTAGCCAAGACGATTCTCCCCAAGGTGTGCGCCGATCGTTTCGCCGGCTGCGGTCGCATGCTAGGCTGGGCCATTGTGAAACACGAGCCCTTCGAATGATGAGTATCGACCGTTCCATCGATCCGACCCGCGACCAGGTTCGCGCGCTTCGCGATACGGGGCGCGACGGGCCTGTGGTCATGCTCAACCTGCTGAAATTCCGCGCTATGGCCGATTATCCCGCCGACACCGGCATGGCGCCGTGCACGGGAGCCGAGGCCTATGCCCGGTACCAGCACGCCTTTACCGTGACCGTGGGCCATATCAGCCAGGCGACGATTTTGTACGAAGGGCCGGTGGAGCAGGTGTTCATCGGCATGGCGGGCACCGCCGAAACCGATTGGGATGCGGCGCTTATTGTGCGGTACCCGACGCGGCAGCATTTTCTCGCGATGATGGCCGACGCCACCTACAAAACCGCGCTGGTGCACCGTTATGCGGGCCTGGCGCGCACCGTGCTACTGCAATGCGGGGGATGAATTCGCGCCTGTCGCAGCAAGCAAATTGCGCGCGACAATCCTCCCCTGTTATCAAAGGTTGCGCCGGCGTGGCTAAAGCCTAAAACGCCAGCAACAGCTTACCGATTTTTCGAGGGGTTCTATGGCCGGCCGTCCGATTTCGCCGCGACCGCTTTCACCGCACCTGACCATCTGGAAATGGCAGGTGCACGCGATCGTTTCGATCCTGCACCGGATAACCGGCAATGCCATGGCGTTGGGCGCGGTCGTCCTGTTCCTGTGGTGGCTGATCGCCGCCGCCACAGGCCCGGCTGCCTATCTGACCTTCATGGCGGTCGCGACGGGCTGGTTCGGCATTTTGGTCGGCATCGGCTTCACCTGGACGTTTTTCCAGCATTTGTGTTCGGGCGTGCGCCACCTCATCATGGATACGGGCCAGGGGTTCGACCTCGGCACCAGCAAGGCGATGGCGACCGGTACGCTGGTCATTTCGGTGGCGCTGACGGTGCTCACCTGGGCGACCATCTATATCTACAAGGGGTTCTGACGATGGGTGCGGGAACCGATCTTGGCCGTGTACGCGGGCTTGGCGCTGCCAAGGATGGTGTTCACCATTGGTGGCTGCAACGCGTGACGGCGATCGCCAATATCCTTTTGATGCTATGGTTTATCTTCTCGCTGGTGCGGCTGCCGGGGCTGGATTATTCGAGCGTGACCCTGTGGCTGCGACAGCCTGTCGCTGCGGTACCCATGCTGCTGCTCATCGTCTCGGTTTTCTGGCATCTACGGTTGGGCGTGCAAGTGTTGCTCGAAGATTATGTGCATGGGGCGCCCCGGGTGCTGGCCATGCTGGCGTTGAATTTTTACGCACTGGCGGGCGCGGCAGCGGCCGTTTTCGCGGTGCTCAAGATTGCGTTAGGCGCTGTATGAACGGAGCGAAGTGAATGGCGGCAAGCTATCAGATCATCGACCATGTGTATGACGCGGTCGTCGTCGGTGCCGGTGGTTCCGGGCTGCGCGCGGCGATGGGCATCGCCGAATCCGGGCTGAAGACCGCCTGCATCACCAAGGTGTTCCCTACCCGCAGCCATACGGTTGCGGCGCAGGGCGGCATTGCGGCGTCGCTCGGCAACATGGGGCCGGACCATTGGACCTGGCACATGTACGATACCGTCAAGGGTTCGGACTGGCTGGGTGACCAGGACGCGATCGAATATCTCTGCCGTGAAGCGCCGGCGGCGGTTTACGAGCTCGAACATTTCGGCGTGCCGTTCAGCCGGACGGAGGCCGGGCGCATCTATCAACGGCCGTTCGGCGGCATGATGCAGAACATGGGTGCCGGGCCGCCGGCGCAGCGCACCTGCGCCGCGGCGGATCGCACCGGCCATGCCATGCTGCACGCGCTGTACCAGCAGAGCCTGAAGTACGCGACCGAGTTCTACATCGAATATTTCGCCATCGACCTCATCATGGTGAATGGCGAATGCAAGGGTGTCATTGCCATCAACATGGACGATGGCAGCATCCACCGCTTCCGCAGCCACACGACCGTGCTGGCCACCGGCGGCTATGGGCGCTGCTATTTCTCGGCAACGAGCGCGCATACCTCGACGGGTGACGGCGGCGGCATGGCGATCCGTGCCGGAGTGGCGATGCAGGACATGGAATTCGTGCAGTTCCACCCGACCGGCATTTACGGTGCCGGCGTGCTGATCACCGAAGGCGCGCGCGGGGAGGGCGGATACCTGACCAATTCGCAAGGCGAGCGTTTCATGGAGCGGTACGCGCCATCGGCGAAGGACCTGGCCTCACGCGATGTGGTGTCGCGGTCGATGGCGATGGAAATCCGCGAAGGCCGGGGCGTGGGCAAGGAGGGCGATCATATCAACCTCCATCTCAACCATATCGATCCGGCCGTGCTGCACGAACGCCTGCCGGGCATTTCGGAAACCGCCAAGGTGTTTGCCGGCGTTGATGTGACGCGTGAACCGATCCCCGTAACACCAACAGTTCATTACAATATGGGCGGCATTCCGACCAATTATCACGGCGAGGTCGTGACATTGAAGGATGGTGACCCGGATTCGGTGGTGCCCGGCTTGTTCGCGGTCGGCGAGGCAGCGTGCGTTTCGGTGCACGGCGCCAACCGGCTCGGCTCCAACAGCCTTATCGACCTTGTGGTTTTCGGCCGCGCCACGGCGCACCGCATCGGCGCGACGCTGAAGCCCGGCACGGCGCACGCGCCGCTTCCGAAGGGTTCGGCCGATATGGCGCTCGGGCGGCTCGATGGTTTCCGCCA
>JBBROR010000397.1:0-3009 GCA_038229175.1 Acetobacterales bacterium
CTCCTTGGCATCGTCGATCACAGTGGCACTCGACACCGCCGGCAGGTTGGCGAGGGAAATATTCTGCCGAATATCCGACCCCAGCAGCAGCCCCAGGTGCTTTCTATCTTCCGTCACATACGCAAGGCCCGCTGCAATGGCACGCGGCACGCTGGACAGGTCCACCGCTTTGCCGTCCAGCATGGCGGTGCCGCTGATGTTGCTGCCATACGACCGCCCGAAGATGCTCATTGCAAACTCGGTCCGCCCTGCGCCCATCAGCCCGGCAATCCCCACGATCTCGCCGCGCCGCACATGGAAATCCACCCCCTTGACCATCTGCCGGTCCGGATGCTGCGGGTGATGCGCCGTCCAGTTCTCCACCCGGAAAATTTCGGGCCCAATCGCGGGCACCCGCACCGGAAACCGGCTCGCCAGATCGCGGTCCACCATTTTGCGGATGATGGCGTCCTCCTGGATCGGCCCTTCATGGCAATCCATCGTCTCGATCGTGCGCCCGTCGCGCAGCACCGTGATACGGTCGGCCACCTTCGAAATCTCGTTCAGCTTGTGCGAGATCAGGATCGACGAAATCCCATGGCTGCGGAACTCCACCAGCAGATCCAGCAACGCCGCCGAATCGCGCTCGTTCAGGCTCGCCGTCGGCTCATCCAAAATCAGCAGCCGCACCTCTTTGGACAGTGCCTTGGCAATCTCCACAAGTTGCTGCTTGCCCACGCCGATATTGGTGATCAGCGTGTCCGGGCTTTCCGACAACCCCACCTTGGCGAGCAAGTCCTTCGTCCGCCGATACACCGCGCCCCGATCGATCACGCCAAAGCTTTGCGGCGGATTGACCAGAAAGATGTTCTCCGCAATCGACATCAACGGGATCAATGCCAATTCCTGGTGGATGATGATGATCCCCAGCGCCTCGCTGTCATTGATGCCGCGGAAATGCCGCTCCTGCCCCTCGAACAGGATAGGCCCCTCATAACTGCCCTCGGGATACACGCCGCTCAGGATCTTCATCAACGTCGACTTGCCAGCCCCGTTCTCTCCCACCAGCGCATGAATTTCGCCCGTGCGAACCGTAAAACTCACATCGCTCAGCGCCCGCACTGCGCCAAAGCTCTTGGATATACCGCGCATCTCCAGAATGTCGGTCATCGATGTTCCTGCTTATGCGGAGAACGGGGGCCGTTCGTTACAACGGCCCCCTGGCCACTACTGGATCATGCTCTTTTTGTAATAGCCGCTCTCGACCAGAATTTTCTCCCAGTTCGACTTGTCCACAATCACCGGCTTCAGCAGATACGCCGGCACCACCTTCACGCCGTTGTTGTACGTGGTGGTGTCGTTCACCACGACCTTCTGGCCGGACAGCACGGCGTCCACCATATCCGCTGTCACCTTCGCCAGCTCGCGCGTGTCCTTGAAGATCGTTGCGGTCTGCTCGCCGGCCAGGATGGACTTCACCGAAGGCACTTCCGCGTCCTGCCCGCTCACAACCGGCATCTTCTGCTTGCCGCTGCCATAGCCCACGCCCTTGACCGACGACAAAATGCCGATCGAGATGCCGTCATAAGGCGACAGCACCGCATCGAGGTTCTTCTTCGAGTAATAGGCGCTCAACAGGTTATCCATGCGCGCCTGCGCCGTCGCACCGTCCCACCGCAGGGTGGACACCTTGTCCATCCCGGTCTGCCCGGAAGCAACCACCAGCTTGCCGGACTTGATGTAGGGGTCGAACACCGACATCGCACCGTTATAGAAGAAGAACGCATTGTTATCATCAGGCGAGCCGCCGAACAGCTCAATGTTGAACGGGCCGCGGCCATCCTTCAGGCCAAGCGGCCCCTCGATCGACTGCGCCTGCATCACGCCGACCTGGAAGTTGTCGAACGTGGCGTAGTAATCCACATTCGGTGAATTGCGGATCAGCCGATCATACGCGATCACCTTCACGCCACCCTTGGCGGCCTGGCTCAGCACATCCGAAAGTGTCGTGCCGTCGATCGCCGCGATCACCAGCACCTTCACGCCCTTGGTCAGCATGTTCTCGATCTGCGACAACTGGTTGGGTATGTCGTCGTCGGCATATTGCAGGTCGGTGCCATAGCCGCGGCCCTTCAGCACCTTGACGATATTCTCACCGTCCAGAATCCAGCGCGCCGAGGACTTGGTGGGCATCGCAATCCCCACGGTGCCCTTGCTTTGGGCCGACACCTGCGCCGACAGGCTGAGCAGACCGATCGCCAACGCTGCGATGAATGTCCTGATTGGTTTCATTTGTTCGTTCCCGGATCGTTATTTTGCACGCGGGGCTTTGTAGGGGTGGCCCCTTCGCTGCCGCATAAGAACCTAGATCGCCGCCACATTCCAGCGTGGATGCAACACCCGCCCCGCCGCGAGATCGGGAAGCCCGGCCATCGCCATTTCGCCGCAAAGCGCCCGTGCGACCAGCTCTCCCATCAAGGCCCCAAGCTTGAATCCATGACCGGAACACGCGCTCACGATCAGCCCCGCAGCACCCACCGGCGCCACATGAAATGCCTCGTCTTGCGTCACGGTGTAGAAACACGCCGTCTGCTCAAGCAGCGTGTAGCGGTCGAGATCGCGGAACACCGGGCGCAGGCACGCATAAAGCGCCTCCAACTCCCGGGCCGAGGCGATGCGATCGCCATCGGGATCGCCGGTGCGGGAAAAGCGGTGATCGCCCATCTTCAGCCTTGTGCCACGCAGTGGCGGCAGGGCGTAGGCGCCTCCTTCGATGTCGGTGTCCAGCAGAGACGGCGCAGTCGCCCACGCAGCGGCAAGATCGGGCGGCGGCGCCAGGTAGGCCAGCACCTGGCGCGACGGCACCGCCACACGACATAGATCGGGTATCAAACGATCCGCCCAGGCACCAGCGGCCACAACAACGTGATCGCCAGACCAGGTTCTGCCGCCGCACTCCAGCCGCCCATGCTCGGCATCGATGGCGGTAACCTTCGCACCGCCATGCAGCACCACGCCCATCGTGGACAG
>JBBROR010000398.1:0-3001 GCA_038229175.1 Acetobacterales bacterium
AGCCTGGTGCTGACGCTCACGCCGAATTCTTTCATGATGGACGTGCCGGCGCGGCCGGAGAGGCACAGGAAGGTGAGTGTGCGCACCTTAGGATCGGTTGCGTCGTAGCCACGCAGATTGGCGATGGCGGCGATCATGCGCATCTGGATGAGGATGACGGAGGCGAGATTGGCCGGGACCGCGATCGGCAGCGTGATGAGGCCGCCGAGGTTGGAGACAAAGCCCGCGGCCCCGGCGTAGCCCACCTGCCAGCCGACCAGCGACGAGATGGCCTTTTCGCGGTCGCCGCCGCTGCGTTCCAGGTGGTGCGCCGCCATCTCCTCAGCGCTGCCCAGGCCGGGGATGGAGGAGGCCACCTTGTCGTAGGCCCAGTCGAGCAGCTTCAACATCGAGGCGCCGGCGATCCCGGGACTTTCGGCTTCGGCCATGGCGGGCTCCTATCACAAACCGCTCAAATGGGAGCGCTTATGGCCGGCGGCAAATCACGCTTTGAATTAAACCTGTTCCAGCATCCGCCCCATGGCGCGGCCACCGAACAGGTGAACGTGGAAATGCGGCACTTCCTGGCCGGACTGCTCGCCCATGTTGGACAGCACGCGGTAGCCCGGCGCCTCCAGGTCGAAGCCGCGCGCCACACTGGCCACGGCGCGGAAGAAGCCGGCGATTTCGGCGTCTGACGCCTTGGTGGTGAAATCGGCGATCGAGACATAGGGGCCGCGCGGTATCACCAGCACATGGATCGGTGCCTGCGGGGCGATGTCGTGAAATGCCACGGCGAATTCATTCTCGAACACACGCTTCGACGGAATCTCATCGCGCAAAATGCGGGCGAAGATATTGCTCTTATCGTAGTCGCCCAAGCCTTTGACCGGCATCGTCTGCTCTCCGCTTACGGGATCTTGGTGGTTCCAAGCCCGAACGCCATGGACAGCTTTTGCGCGCGGGCGGCTTTCTCGGCAATGCCCGAAACGCCCTGGCGACGCTCCAATTCGGCCCAGACCTCCTGCGCCTCTACATTGCCGTCCACCCACACCACCAGCAGGTGGTAGAGGACATCCGCGCTCTCGGCGATCAGCGCATCGCGGTTGCCGGCCACCGCCTCGATCACGCACTCCACGGCTTCCTCGCCGAATTTCTGCGCCACCTTGGCCGAGCCGCGTGACAGCAGGCGGGCCGAATGGCTCACGGACGGATCTGCGCCCTTTCGGCCGGCGATGGTGGCAAAGAGACGATCGAGCACTTCGACACCGCTTTCGCCGGGCGCCATCACGCGTATCAGACTGGCCGGCAGCTTGCGCAGGCCGGTTTTCTTGGCGAATAGCTTGACCTTCTTCGTCAGCAACGCCGCCTTGATCTTTTTGGGCAGCGCCGCTGCCTTGGTCTTCTTGGGCAGCGCCGCTGCCTTGATCTTTTTTGGCAGCGCCGCTGCCTTGATCTTCTTAACGGTCAGCACAGCCTTCACCTTCTTTTCGGTGACGGTCGGTTTGGCCAGCTTGACGGCGGGTTTTGCGGCTTTCGGCATGGCGTTCTCTCAAGCCGCCACTGCGGTCGATGGGGTGAGGCGCACCGGCAGGCCAGCGGTGGCCAGCGCCTGCTTCACGTCGGCCACCGTGAAGGTACCAAAGTGAAAGACGCTGGCGGCGAGCAGCCCGGTGGCGCCGGCGCGGGCGCCGTCCACGAAATGCTGCAAGGTTCCGACGCCGCCCGAGGCGATGACGGGGATGCGGACCGAGCAGCAGACCGCGTGCAGCAGGTCCAGATCGAAGCCGCGGCCGGTGCCGTCGCGGTCCATGCTGGTGAGCAGGATCTCGCCGGCGCCCAGGCTTGCCACTTCGCGTGCCCAGTCCAGCACGTCTCGGCCGGTATCGGTGCGGCCACCATGGCTGAACACGCGCCAGTCATGCTGGGTGACCTGTTTGGCGTCGATGGCCACCACCACGCATTGGCTGCCAAATTTTTGTGCCGCCTCGCGGATCAGTTCAGGACGCGCGAGGGCGGCCGAGTTCATCGAGCATTTGTCGGCACCGGCCAGCAGCAGGCGACGCATGTCTTCGGTGCTGCGGATGCCGCCACCCACGGTCAACGGCAGGAACACCTGCGCTGCGGTCCGGTTGACGACGTCCAGGATGGTGTCGCGGTTTTCGTGGCTGGCGGTGATGTCGAGGAAGGTCAGCTCGTCGGCGCCGGCTGCGTCATACAGTTTCGCCTGCTCCACCGGATCGCCGGCGTCGCGCAGTTCAACGAAATTGACACCCTTGACCACACGGCCGTCCTTGACGTCCAGACAGGGGATCACGCGCAGCTTCAGCACTCGATGAACTCCGTTTGAACACATAGATGGGTGCTGCAGGCCGATCTCTGTAGCAGAGGAAACTGGGTTGGCGCCGGGCTGCACCGATACAAATTCGGTCAGTGCCTTTTTTGGTTGAATTAGAAGCCTGTTTGAAGGGCGAGGCCGGTGTCGCACAAGTGACGAATGCGCATACAAGCCCAGAATGGGTGCAGTCACGCCACAATGAGCCGCGGCATCTGGTTAACCGGATAACAGAGCCAGGGCCTGGCCGGGATCGACCCGCCCGTCATACAGGGCACGGCCAATGATCACTCCCTCGATTCGCGGGCTTTTGGCGGCACGCAGCGCCGCCAGATCGTCGATCGAGCCGACGCCGCCTGAGGCGATCACCGGGGTGGAGATGCTGTCCGCCAGTGCTGCGGTCTGCGCGATGTTAAGGCCGCCCAGCATGCCGTCACGCGCGATGTCGGTATAGATGATGGCCGACACCCCGGCGCCTTCGAAATGCCTGCCAAGTTCGTGGGCGGTGACGGTGGAGGTTTCGGCCCAGCCCTCGGTGGCAACAAACCCGTCCCGCGCATCGATGCCGACAGCGATGCGGCCGGGAAAGAGGCGGCAGGCTTGGATGACCAAGGCCGGATTCTTAGCCGCGGCGCTGCCAAGGATAACGCGACTGACGCCTGCTTCGAGCCAAGTCTCGATACCGGC
>JBBROR010000399.1:0-2985 GCA_038229175.1 Acetobacterales bacterium
AGCGGGCGCCGCCGCGGGCGTGGCGGCGGCATCCGCACCGCAACTGGCTTTGCGGAAGTCGTTCCACTTCTGGCCGGCGAGGGTGCCGGCGGTTTTGGCGGCCTGGTATTTCGCGCTGCATTCCTGCGTGGTCAGGGCCTGGGCCGGTGCCGTCGCCGCGAACGCGGCAAAACCCGACACCGCAATCGCGCACAGTATTCTTGCTTGGTTGGTCATCCTTGGTCTCCATGGGGCAGTCATCTGCACCTCCCATCCTAGCGCAACCAGAGCTTGCGACAACGCGCCGGACGATTTGCCGATCAAAATATTGTGGCGGCGAAAATGCCGAATGGCCCGCGCCATTCACCCACGGTTCAGCATTGCGGCGCGACGGTTGCGCCCTTCCGTTCACACCGAGGTGCCCCATGATCAGGATTTCTTCCCTTGCCACCGCGACCGCCATCGCCTCGATGCTGCTGATGGGCGCCGTATCCGCGCAGACCACCGCGCCCGCCAAGACCGAAGCCCCCAAGGCCGAGACCAAGGCGGCACCCGCGGCCAAGATGGAGAAGCCACCGGTGGTTCACACCGCGGCCTCGCTCGAATGCTCGAAGGAAGCCGACGCAAAGGGTCTGCACGGCAAGGAGCGCAAGAAATTTCGTTCCGAATGCAAGGCGACCGCCGCCAAATCGGACAAGCCCGCGAAGTAACCGCCTTCGCTCCCTGGTGCGGCGAGGCCTCCTCGCATCGTTTTCGTGCCGACATCATGGCGCCTGCGGATAATCGCGGGCGCCATTGGCATCGCCGGCACGGCGCTGCCCGGCATGGGCGGAGCTGTGCGTCGGGCGTCCGGACGGCGGACCACACCCATCCGATCAATAATCGTATAATTTTGCATTTAACCAAATTAAATTCGCTTTCGACTGAAGATTATACGAAGCTCGGGCCGAGCCGGTTGAACCCGTTGCAGCCCTGGCGTCGCGGAAAACCACCGTCTTCAGAGGAATCGCAACCATGAGACTAACCCCCACGATCAGGTCCTTCGCCATCGGCGGCGCGCTGCTTGCGTTCGCTGCCTTCGCCTCCACCGCCGACGCCCGCATGATGGGCGGAGGCAGCATGTCCTCGTCGATGTCGCACGGCGATATGCACGGCCCAACGTCGGCGCTCGGTTCGCCGCGCGGCTTCAGCCCGGACGGACATAGCTTCAGCCCCGACGGACGCAGCTTCAGCGCCAGCGGGCGTACGTTCAGCCCCGACGGGCTTGAGACCCGCGTCAAAGGCTCCAACTGGAAGAAGCCGATCGATTCCGATCAGGGCGGCAACGGCGATCCGCTGCCGAAGGCGTCGAAGACTCCAACCCGGACCGGTTCGAACGGGGATGATCATCCGGGCGGGTCCGGCGGTTATCACGGCGGCTGGAACCCCGGGCACCATCAGTATGGATATTATGGACCCGATGATCCGAGCAGGACCGAACCGCCGCTCGCCTGCCGCGGCCGCATCAACGGCTGCTGATATCCTCGCGACCGCTTCACCCTCCCGTTCAGGGAGGGTGAGTGCTCCCGGCGCGGATCGGCGCCGCGCATTGCTGCACCGCATCAGCGCATTTGTCGCGCGATGGCGGATTTGCCATAAGGTGGCGTGAACCTGATCCCCGCATCGATGGCCTCGGTCCTTCCCGACCGCGCCAAACTCCTTACGACGCTGGAAACGCTCGCCATCGGCGCCGCGGGCGGCTTGCTGTTTCTGTGGGCCAACCTGCCGGGCGGGCTGATCTCCGGCGCGATGGCCGCGGTCGGCATCGCTTCGCTGGCCGGACGGCCGCTCGCGGTGCCGCCGCTGCTGACCCAGACCGTGCTGGTGCTGCTCGGAATATCGCTGGGCTCGCTGGTGTCGCGGCAACTGATCCAGCATGTCAGCTCCTATCCGCTGACCATCGGCTTGCTGGCGCTCGCCACCTTCTGCTCGACCTTCGGCTCCAGTTTTTATCTGCAGCGCGTGCACGGCTGGGACTCCACCTCGGCGCTGCTGGCCGGCAGCCCCGGTGCGCTGTCGCAGATCACCATTCTGGCCGTCGAAAAAGGCGCCGACGTCGCCGGGATCGCCGTGGTACAGACCATGCGCGTGATTATCCTCACCGCGGCATTGCCGCTGCTGGTCGCATTCAGCGGCATTCCGCCGTCGGCGGCGCCGACCTTCGGCGTTGCCATCGCCTCTCCGCTCGAACTCGCCGCGCTGATCGCGGCTTCGGTCGCGGTGGCACTGCTGCTGCGGCTGGCGAAATTTCCGGCAAGCTGGATGTTCGGCGCCATGATCGCCTCCAGCGTGCTGCACGGCACCGGCCTGATCGAGGGCGGCCTGCCGAACTGGATCCGCGGCGTGGCGCTGGTCGGCATCGGCGCCCTGATCGGCTCGCGCTTCGCACGGGTGAAGACCGCGACCCTGCTCAAGCATATCAATGCCGGCCTCGGCTCGTTCGCAGTGGCGATCGTCATCTCCGCGATCTTCGTCGCTGTCATCGTGATGACCACCCATGTGCGCTTTGCCGACGTCGTGGTGGCGTTCGCGCCGGGCGCGATGGACGCCATGCTGGCGCTGGCGCTGACCCTGCATATCGACCCGATCTTCGTCGGCGCACATCATCTGTCGCGTTTCGTGTTCGTCTCGATCACCACCCCCGGCATCGTCCATTTGTTCGGACGGCCGCAGGAGGATGTCGACGATTGAGGGGGCGCCGTCATTGCGAGCGCAGCGAAGCAATCCATCTCGCCACGTAAAGAAAGAATGGATTGCTTCGTCGCAAGGGCTCCTCGCAATGACGTTGATAGGTCAGAATACGACTTCACGTTCTCGCGGCGCGATGCGCCCGGAGTTTTGCATTCGTTGGCCCTCGAAATTCAGAGGGCACAGGGAAGACCGGGTGCGCGCTGCACCCGCGGTCCCGTGTGCAATAGATGCATCAAGGATGCGCACACGAGCATACAGGTGAAGCGGAGAGCATCC
>JBBROR010000400.1:0-2965 GCA_038229175.1 Acetobacterales bacterium
ACCGGTGACGCCCAGCTTACGATGGCCCAACGCGTAAGCCTCGCCGGCGCCGTCATCGTCTCCACCCCGCAGGACATCGCCCTGATCGACGCCCGCCGCGGCGTGCGGATGTTCGAACGCACGAAGGTGCCGGTGCTTGGCCTGATCGAGAACATGAGCTTCTTCGCGTGCCCCAACTGTGGACATGAAAGCCACATCTTCGGCCACGGCGGCGCCCGTGCCGAAGCCACGCGGCTGGGAACAGAGTTTCTGGGCGAGGTGCCGCTGCTGCTCGACATCCGCACCGCAGCAGATGCCGGCACCCCGATCGTGGCCACAGATCCGGACGGCCAGGCCGCCAAGGCATTCTCCGCGATCGCCAGGCGCCTATGGGAAAAGGTGGGCGGCACAGCATCTGCCGGCCCCAGGATCGTCATCGATTAGGGTGTTATCGGTCAACCCCGGCCGAGCGCCGCCACCACACGGTCCAGATCCGCGTCGTCCACACGCAAACCGGCTTGCGCCACCGCCGGGGCAAAATCAGCCGGCCCTCCCGGCACTTTTTGCCGATCCGCACGCTTAGAAGGCGAATTACCGGGTTTTCCTGTGTGGCATGCGCCTTGCCTCAGCGAGGACGCGCGACATGCGCATGCTCACTGCAAGGACACTTCCCCATGTCTATCAGCGTCTCAGCCTCCGGCCAGGCATCGGCAATCCAGGCATCGGCAATTCAGCCCTACCGACCGCCACCGCCCAACTGGATCAAGGATGCCGGCTCCCCATCACCATCCGGCTCGGGCACCGGTGGCACCCAGGGCAGCGGCGGCACTAATCCGTTCGCAAAGCTTGCAACAGAACTGCAGTCTGCACTTACAGCCCTGCAGAGCGGCGGCATAACCGCCACGTCCGCCGGCACGCCGTCGGCCAAAGACACGCTGGCCCAGTTGCAGGGCAACCTGCAGTCGCTGATCACCAAGTTCCAAACCGATGGCACCGGCCAAGCCGATACAACGGCCAAAGCCAGCGGCGGCCATCGCCATGCCAAAGACACCGACACCCTGCAGGCCTCCACCACAGCAGCCACCGGTGCATCGGCAACTGCGACGCCAGCCCTTGAGCCACCGCCGCAAACCTTCGTAGCGGATATTCTGAAGGCATTTCAGGCCAACTTTCTCGGCGGCGGCGGCGGTAAAGCCACCACGACGCAGGCGGGCCTCGGCATCGCCGCCTGAAGCTCTGACAGCACGCGGCAAAACGCCAACTGCGGTCAGCGCCAGCGCAGCCAAAGCCGTTCCAGTTGCCCCAGCAGCCAGGACACGCTCAGCCCGATCGCCGACAGCACCACAATCCCCGCCAGCAGGTTGTCGGTGTCATAAAGATTGCCGGCCTGCAGCACGAAGGCGCCGATGCCCCGATCAGCCCCGATCATCTCGGCCGCCACCAATAAAATGATCGCGGTCGAGGTCGTGATGCGAAAGCCGGACAGGATCGCCGGCAACGCACCGGGCAGAACGATCTTCGTCAGGATCGACCACGGCCGCACATTGAAGGATTGCGCCATACGGATCAGCCCACGCGGCACGGCGTCCACCCCGGCCAGGGTGTTGATCACAGTGGGAAAGAACACGCCGAACGCCAATGTGACGATCTTCGAGCCCTCGCCGATGCCGAACCAGATGATGAACAGCGGCACCAACGCGATCTTCGGAATTGGAAACAACGCCGACACCACCGCCATTCCCGGCGACCGGGCGAGCGTGAACAATCCCAATGCCACGCCCACCACCAGCCCCGCGGCCGTGCCCACCACCCAGCCGATCGCCAGCCGGCGCAGCGACGCCGACACGTGCCCCCACAACTCGCCGCTCGCCCCCAACTGCACCAACGCCCGCCCAATCGCCAACGGTGACGAAGCAAACGCGGTCGAAACCCACCCCAGCGACGCCAGCCCCTGCCACAGCGCGATCAACCCGATCAGCGTGGCCGCAGACGCCCAGGCAACCCGATGCGGCGCATAGCCACCGCCGCGAAAATCGACCGGAACCTCAGCGTGCATGCAACACCTCCCGGTCCGCGTCGGCGGCATCCGCGCGCAACAGCTCCCACAGCTCCCGCTCGATCGTCTGTAACGCCGGATCGTCAGCCCACCGCTCCGACAACGGCGTTTGGATCCGTAGCACAGCCCTTATCCGGCCCGGCCTGCGCCCCATCACCAAAATCTGTTGGCCCAGCCGAGCGGCCTCTGACAGGTTATGCGTCACATAAACCGTGGTTGCACCGGTCCGGGCGATCAGCGCCACGAATTCCTCCAGCAGCAGCCCACGCGTCTGTGCATCCAACGCCGACAGCGGCTCGTCCATCAGCAACACCGCCGGCCGCACCGCCAGGGCCCGCGCAATCCCCACGCGCTGGCGCATGCCGCCCGAAAGCTGGCGCGGCCAGGCATCGGCAAACGCCGAGAGCCCTGTCAGGGCCAGCATATCAGCCACACGCCGCTCCCGGTCCGCCCGCGAAAGCTTCGTGTCCTCCAGCACCAGTGCCACATTCGCTGCCACGCTGCGCCAGGGCACAAGGGCAAAATCCTGGAACACAAAGGTGAGCGGGTTCAGGCAATCGGCGGCGGGCGTGCCTTGCAGGAGCACCTGGCCGCGCAACGGCTGCAAGAGACCGCCGAGAATGCCGAGCAATGTCGACTTGCCACAGCCGGACGGCCCCACAATCACTGTCACCTCGCCGGCCGCGACCTCGAAATCCAGTCCGTCCAACACAGCAAGATCGCCGAACGCATGATGCACGCCGGCCACCCGCAAGCCGACGCCGCGTTGGTCCACGCCGCGTTGGCCGCTCATTTCGTGGGAAGAAACCGCGTGTCGATGATGGCGTCGGCGTCGATGTCGCCCTTCACCATGTTCTGCTCGGTGAACCACGCCAACTGCGCCTTGATATCCGCCACGTCCAGCGCCGCACCCTCATCGTACCACCCCAC
>JBBROR010000401.1:0-2954 GCA_038229175.1 Acetobacterales bacterium
CCCGATTGCGAGGGAAAACCCGGAGACGGTCGCCACGGATGAAGCTCGTTTCGGCTGCGGTCGATCATTTACAGGCCGCCGCCGGCCCCAAGGACCGAATCAGTGGGTGCTCAAGCGCCTTGCCGGGGGGCCTTTGGGAGAGAAAAAGGGCGTTTAAATTTCCTATCCCCGACACCGTCATTGCAATTGATCAATGCAGAAACAAAAATTACAATCTGTACAACAGCAGTCTATTATGTTGAACTCAGAATCCGGGTGTGCGCGTCTATTTTGTAATCGATCGTACAACGGGCTGCTGACAGTGCAGTGGCTCAAACGCCATGTTCAATTTCCTTTAGATCCTGTCGAGGAGCGCGGCGGGTAGCGCTTGGCCATTGTTTAGGGCTCGGCGCGGTGTTGATAACCTGTCATGCCTTCGGAATAGCTTTTGGGGCGGGCGCCTCGACGGTCGCGCCGCGGAGGCCCTGCGTCCGCGATCTTCTTCATAAACCTATCCATGGAGACTGGCGTATGTTGATGCCCAAGCTGCGCGTGGTCGCCTGGAATATAGAGGAGGGTCAGCTTGATCGGTCCTACGACCAGATCAAATGCCTCACCTCGCTTGTCGACTGCATCTTCACGCACAATCCGGACATCGTTCTGTTGAACGAGGTGTGCGTCTGGAATGCCGTCACCTATGGCGGGGTCGATCAGATCGCATGGATCGCCCAGAGGGCGCATTATAACTTCACGCAAAGGGTGACCACGGCGACGCTGTTCGGCCGAGGATCGAAGTGCGCCGCCGTTCTCTCGCGAATCCCGCTGCTGAGCGGGACCCGCATCGAGCACAGCGCCCATCCTGACGGGTCGGGTTACGCTACCCTGCATGCGACGGCCATGTTCAACGGCCTCACCCACCACCTGTTCTCGACGCGGTTCAACGCCTACGACGTGGCGGAGAACCAACGGAGCCACAACACGATCCGCGACCTGATCGCCACCATTCCGTGGCGCGAGCCGGTGATTATCGGGGGCGACTTCAACACCGGCGCCGGGGGGGATGAGCATTGGCCAGGCGGCAATCCGCGGACTGTGGACTACGGCGACTTCAGCACCCGGACCGGCTTGCGCAGCGTATTGGGCGGCGTCGCATGGACTGAGGCCGTCCACGAGCCTGACCATCTGCTGGTACGCGGCCCCTATGCCGTCATCTCGGCCGAGCGCGTCATGCCTCCGACGGCGGCGCCCAGCCCGCCGCCAACCCCGCCGGACCGGCCCTATCCGTCTGATCATCCCTGGGTCATCGCCGATCTTGTAGCGATGCGGCCGCAGACCCTGGTCTCCCATGCTGACGGCAGGCTGCACGCGGTGATGGCCGAACTGGACAATCAGGTCTGGCACAATGAGCAGGCATCACCGGGACCCGGCGCGGTGTGGACCGGCTGGCATCCGCTGTCACAGCCAGGGAACAAGGCGCTGGCCCTTGGCCTAGCCGCCCATCCCGACGGGCGGGCGCACGCCGTCATGGCGGGATTGGACAACCAGGTCTGGCACAACGAGCAGACGGCGGCAGGACCCGGCGCCGCCTGGAGCGGCTGGCATGCTCTGTCGCAAACCGGGGACAGGGCGAAGGTGCTGGCTCTTGCCGCCCATCCAGACGGGCGCATGCACGCGGTCATGGCCGGGCTGGATGACCAGGTCTTGCACAACGAGCAGACCGCCACAGGCCCCAACGCCGCCTGGACCGGCTGGCACATGCTGTCGCAAGCTGGGGACAGGGCCGTCGCCCTGGCCCTAGCTGTCCATCCAGACGGCCGCATGCACGCGGTCATGGCCGGGCTTGACAACCAGGTCTGGCACAATGAGCAGACTGCGGTGGGCAAGAGCGCCGCGTGGAGCGGCTGGCATGCACTGTCTCACGCGGGGGACAAGGCCACGGCGCTGGCGCTGGCGGCGCACCGGGACGGGCGCATGCACGCCGCGATGATCGGCCTGGACGGGCAGCTGTGGCACAACGAACAGACGGTCGCGAGCGTCAACGCCGCGTGGAGCGGCTGGCATGTGCTGTCCCAGCCGGGGAACAAGGCCATTTCGCTCGCGCTGGCCACCCATGCCGACGATCACGCCCATGCGGTGATGGCGGGCCTGGACAACCAGGTCTGGCACAATGAGCAGTTGGCGATGGGGCCCGGCGGCGCCTGGAGCGGCTGGTTCGCGCTGTCGCAACAGGGGGACCTGGGAACCGGCGTGGCCCTGGCCGCCCGGCCGGACGGTCGGCTGGCCGCGGTCCTGGTCGGCACGGATGACCAGATCTGGCGAAACGAGCAGACCGCCGCGGTCGGCGGCGCCTGGACGGGCTGGAGCCCGCTGCCCTGATGGTGTCCCCGGGTCCTAGTCGGCGGTGGCCCGCACCGGCAGCTTCCAGCCCGGCCGCACGAAGTGGCCGTGGTGAGCTTTTGCGCCACCACCCGCGCCAGCGCGTCGGTGCCACCGCCCGGGGGGAAGCCGACCAGGATGCGCACCGGCGCCGACGGCCATTCCTGGGCCCGCAGTGTGGGCGCTGCAAGCGTGGTGGCGAGTGCACCGCTGGCGGCGATGAAGGATCGTCTTTGCATAAGGGGTCTCCTGCGGGTTGGGGTGGCTGCGGTGGCTGCGGTGGCGGGGTGTGATGCGGCGATGTGTGGCGATGTGCGGCGATGTGCGGCGATGTGTGGCGATGTGCGACTGTGATGTCAGGCGGCGGCTGGCATTGCAGGCACGACAGGATGGGCCGCAAAGTAGTCCATCGCCGCCGCAACGCCACTGCTGGCCAGTGCCACGCCGCTGAGTTGCAAGCCCATCTCGCAGCCACACAGCGCGGCCATCAGCGTCAGGTCGTTGCAATCGCCGAGGTGGCCGATACGGAACATCCGGCCCTTGACCTGGCCCAGGCCGGTGCCCAGCGACAGATCAAACCGGTCGTGGATCAATTTGCG
>JBBROR010000402.1:0-2953 GCA_038229175.1 Acetobacterales bacterium
ACCCGCATGCTGCCGCTCTATGTCGCGCGCGGCCTCAGGGTCTCGACCATCAAGCACGCCCATCACAGCTTCGATCTGGACCAACCCGGCAAAGACAGCTTTCAACACCGCGAGGCCGGCGCGCGGGAGGTGCTGGTTGCGAGTTCCGCGCGCTGGGCCCTGATGCACGAGATCGATGGCCCCGAGCCGGCATTGGGCGATCTGTTGGAACGGCTGGCACCTGTCGATCTTGTTCTGATCGAAGGTTTCAAGGCGTGCCCCCATCCCAAGATCGAAGTACGGCGCGCGGCGCTGGATCGCCCGCCCTTTTGGCCGGGTCGGCCGGATGTGGTGGCGGTGGCGAGCGATTCGGCGATACAAAACTGCACGGTTCCGGTGCTGGCGCTCGACCGGCCGGACGAAATCGTTGCGTGGAGCCTGCAATTTCTGGAGTTCGATGATGCAGTGCAACCACGCTCTTGAGCCTTTGCCACAGGACGGGCACATTGCCATTCGCAACGCCGGCCTCGACACCGGCGCCCACCGAACGCGCGACAAGGATCCCTCTGCAATGCGCCTTCTCGCCCCGCTCGGCCTGCTCCTGGCCCTGTCCGGTTGCGGCACCATCGCCGACAGCCCATTCGAAGGCTTCGGCGGGTTTCTGGCCGACACCCATACACCCATGCGCGGCCCCAACAGCCCGGTGGGCGACAGCGACAACATGCGCCGCGTGATGGGTGAGCCCACAACCGCCGAGCCGTTGGTGCCGGAGCCGGGAAATGTCTGGCCAGGTCCTTTGCCGCCGGAGATGACGTTGGGCGATATCCAGCGCACCAACGACGCAGACATGCTGAAGCCCGGCGAAGAGCTTCGATTTGGCGCACCCCGCGGCAGTTCCACACCCCCCGCACCACTGCCACAGCAGCCCGTGCAAAACGGCCAGCGCATTCAGCCAGCGCCATCCAGCACGCCGGCGCTGCAGCCTGCGCCGCGTGATCCCACCATTTCGACGCCGGGCGGTCCTGCCGTGCTCGGCCGCGGCGGTGGCACCGTGCAGACCTATACCGATCCGCGGGGAAATACCGGCATCGTCATTCCGAACGGCAATGGCACCAGCACGCTGATCGCGCCTGATGGCTCGGTGCAGACCGTGCCCAGCCCGCGATAGGCCGGATGAAGATTTTGTACTTCGCCTGGCTGCGGGAGCGGGTGGGCACGGGCGAGGAAGATGTCACGCTGCCGGACGGCGTTGAAACCGTGGCCGATCTGACCGCGTGGCTGCGCACCCGCAGCCCCGGCCATGAGGCGGCATTTTCAGCTGGCAGGCTGGTGCGCGCGGCAGTGAACCAGGACTTTGCCGCGCCGGATGCCCGCGTGGCCAATGGCGACGAGGTTGCGTTTTTCCCCCCTGTCACCGGCGGCTGACATGGCCGATATTCGCGTGCAGGCGCATGATTTCGATATTGGCGCCGAAACCGCAAAGCTTTCGGCCGCCCGCACCGATATCGGTGGCATCGCCAGCTTCGTGGGCCTGGTGCGCGGGACGGCGTCCGGCCGGCCGATCCTGTCGATGACGCTGGAGCATTATCCTGGCATGACCGAGCGCGCGATGGTTGCGATCGGCCTTGAGGCCACACGGCGTTTTGATCTGCAGGGGTGCACTCTGATCCATAGGGTGGGCACGCTTCAGCCCGGCGAGGCCATCGTGCTCGTTCTGGCCGCCGCCCCGCACCGCCAGTCGGCGCTGGATGGGTGTGCCTTTCTGATCGACTGGCTGAAGACGAGTGCGCCGTTCTGGAAGAAGGAGCAATTCCAGGATGGGTCGGAAGCCTGGGTGGACGCGCGTGAAACAGATGATGTCGCGATATCGAAATGGACAAACCCAGGAGCCTGATGATTTTAGAGCAATGTTTTATCGCGTAATTTTATCGCACGGTTGCGCCAACCTCAGGCGATATTGCTCTAATACCAGTGTTTTTCGCGCCGTCGCCGGCCAACCCGGCGCGCGAGACCAACGGCTGCAGACGTTGGTCTAAGCCGCCACGGCCTTCGGCTCGCCGGGGGTTGTTCGCCAGCCGATTCCTACAATCGCCACGCTGCGCCGGCCGCCTGGCTCCGGGCAGCACACGATCGCTGCCTGCTCCTCCAGAAAGCTGAGCAGGCGGCGGGCGCGGCCGGTTGAATGCGTGCCATAGACCCGCGCGATGGTCGCATCCGATGGGCAGGGCGCCGCAATCCTGGCCACGTGCGCCAACAGCAGAAAAACGCTCTGGGCGTCGTCCGGCAGCGCCACCGCCATCGCCTGCACGCGCGACCATTGCGGATCGGCCAGCGATGCGTCCTCCACGCCCGCGCGGGCACTGGCGAGCAAGGGGCGGAACTGCGTGAGATCAGGCGGTTTGCCTTCCAGCGCCTCGATCCGCAGGCGCACCAGGAAATCCTGATACAAGGCCGCGGTTGGGCGGAACGCAGCCTCCGCCTCAGCCATCATGGCGCGCAGGATAGCCTCCATGCGGCGCTGACGCTCGGCGACCACAAACATATCCGGCGCGACCTCGGTCTCGCCCTGCGGCACCGCTGGGCGGGCCTGCGACAAAAGACTGAGCAGGTCCGGCCCTGGCGTCGCCAACCTGCGCGGTGGCGGGCGCGGGGCCTCGGGGATGTCTGACAGCACAAGATCGCGGGCGTCGACGGAATTCGTCTGCGGCATCGGCAGCAGCGAAGGGGCCGCCGAGCGCGACGCGGTGGCGACGGTGCCGATGCGCAACGTCAGCGGCCTGCGGGCAAGGGCGGGGCCGAGGGCGATGAACTGGCCGCGCGCGAGATCGCGGAACATGTCGGCCTGCCGACGCTCCATCCCAAGCAGATCGGCGGCACGCGCCATGTCGATATCGAGAAACGTGCGCCCCATCAGGAAGTTGGACGCCTCGGCCGCCACGTTCTTGGCAAGCTTCGCCAGGCGCTGGGTTGCGAT
>JBBROR010000403.1:0-2939 GCA_038229175.1 Acetobacterales bacterium
GCAGCCCTGGCCTTCGAAGTCTCCAACCTCCGCAAAAACTTCGGCGGCCTCATCGCCGTGGCAGACCTCTCCTTCACCCTCGCCCCCGGCGAACTGCTCGCCCTCATCGGCCCCAACGGCGCCGGCAAAAGCACCAGTTTTAACATCCTCACCGGCGTCACCCGCCCCAGCGCCGGCACCGTCCATTTGATGGGCCGCGACGTCACCGGCCTGTCCGCCCCGGCCATGGCCCAAAGCGGCGTGGCCCGCAGCTTCCAGCACGTCAAACTCGTCGCCAACATGTCCGTCATCGAGAACGTCGCCCTCGGCGCCCACCTCCGCGGCCACGCGTCCCCCCTGCAAAGCATCCTCCGCCTCGACCGCCCCGAAGAAGCCCGCCTCTTCGCCGAAGCCGCCCGCCAACTCGCCCATGTCGGCCTGCTCGAACAAGCGAACCGCCCCGCCACCTCGCTGGCCCTCGGCCAGCAACGCATCGTCGAAATCGCCCGAGCCCTGTCCGCGGACCCCGCAATCCTGCTGCTCGACGAACCCGCCGCCGGCCTCCGCCACGCTGAAAAGCAAATCCTCGCCACACTCCTGCGCCGCCTCGCCGCCGAGGGCATGGCCATCCTGCTGGTCGAACACGACATGGATTTCGTCATGAACCTGGCAGACCGCATCGTGGTCATGGATTTCGGCACCCGCATCGCCGAAGGCCCCCCCGACCAGGTGCGCCGCAACCCCGCCGTCATCGAGGCCTATCTCGGCGGCGTCGCATGACGACCTTGTTGGAAACCAACAACCTCTCTGTTTCCTTCGGCGGCATCCAGGCCGTCTCCGAAGTCTCGCTCCGCGTACCGAATGGAAAAATCGTCACCGTCATCGGCCCCAACGGCGCCGGCAAAACCACCATGCTGTCAGCCATCGCCGGCATCGTCCCCTCCACCGGCACAATCACCTTCGATCGGGAAAACCTCGCTTGCGAAACCGTCGAATCCCGCGTCGCCAACGGCCTCTCGCTGGTCCCAGAAAAACGCGAACTCTTTCCCAGCATGACGGTGGCCGAAAACCTCCGCCTCGGCGGCTACCGTCGCCGCGCCGAAGGCTATCGCGCAGCGGTGGCCGCGATGGACGAATGCTACGCCCTGTTCCCCCGCCTCGCCGAACGCCGCCGCCAGATCGCCGGCACGCTGTCCGGCGGCGAGCGCCAGATGCTCGCCATGGCCCGCGCCCTGATGGCCAAGCCCGCATTGCTGATGCTGGACGAACCCAGCCTCGGCCTCGCCCCACTCATCGTGCGCGACATCTTCCAAACCATCGTGGGCCTGCGCGCCACCGGCGTGGCCATTCTGCTAGTGGAACAGAACGCCCGTGCAGCGCTGGCGATCTCGGACTACGCCTACGTGCTGGAAGGCGGCCGCGTCGCGCTGGAAGGCGACAGTGCCCGCCTCGCCGCCGATCCGCGCATCGTGGAAATGTACCTGGGCACCGCAGTGCATTAAGGTTTCGTTCATACGACGCGACGAAACTGACAGCGATGCGCATGCCCAACATAACGAAATAAAACCGATCTCGGGTTTTGCCGTGCGCAAAGGGCCACCTGCGGCTAGCATCGGCTAAATTTTACCAGGGACCATCGGTATGTCCGCTTCGCGCGCCTTCGCCGCCTTCGCCGTCATCGCCGCCGGGCTACCAGCCGCGGCCTTTGCCGCGGACGTCACGCCTGCCCAGGCCACCGATCTGGAAGTGCAACTACGTGGCTGGATGGCCAGCCTAGTCAGCCCTTCGCTGGACGTCGGCGCCCGCCCCGTTCGCATCACAGCCGATGGCGATCATTTCAGCGTCGAACTCCCAGCGCCCGGCGTCCTTGCAAGCCAGGGCATCGCCGAACCAGGCCTGTCGCTGAACCTGAAGGCAAAGCCGCTCGAAGGTGGCCGCTGGGCGCTCGACGATCTCTTGATCCCATCCCCCCTGAAACTCACCGCCCCGAAAGGCATGGCAGACGACGCGGCCGGTCCCCAAAGCCTCACCATCACCGCTGAAACCCAGCAGTTCCACGGCATCTTCGACCCCAGCTTCGCCACCACCTCCAGCTTCGACAGTGCCACCATCGGCCTGAAAATCGTCAGCGCAAATTCAGTCTCTACCACCGGGCGCAGCGCCAACCATTCCACCTGGCAGCCCGCCGCGGATGGCCGCATCAACATCTTCACGGAAGGCAACGCGGAGAAAAGCAGCAACACCGTCTCACCCAAGGATGGCAAACCATTCACCTACACGGTCGATAAATCCACCTCGTCCAGCCGCATCAAGTCAGTCGCACCCGCCTCGATCGCCACCCTGATCCGCAGCGTCTCCGCCCTGGTGCCCACGCTGCCCGGCACCAAGGACAGCCTCAACCCAGACCAGCGAACCCTGGCCCGCACCATCATCTTCTCCCTGCGCGACATGTTCGAGGGTCTGGAAGCCGGCCAAAAGCTGGAAACCATCAAATTCACCGCCGACGGCCACACCGGCAGCATCGCCCGCGCCGCGTTCGGCACCAAGGCGGGTGTCACGGATGGCAAGCTGGAATTCGCGGCCGAATTCTCGGCCGAAGGCTTCGATTCCCTTGAAATTCCGAAAGGCGTCTACCGGGAATACCTTCCCCGCAAATTCGTTCTGAAGCCGCGCGTCTCCGGCGTGGCCACCGACGACCTGATCAAACTGCTCCTCCGCGCTGTCGACAGCGACGCCAAGGACGTGGCCGAACTGCAAGAGGCAGGAATTGCCCTGCTGGGCGCCGGCCCGCTGGAAATTGCGATCGACGAACTCGCCCTCGATCTCGGCCGCGCCAGCCTCACCGGCACCGGCTCGGTCGGTATCGCCAGCATGACCGACATCTCAGGCGAGGCCGAGATCAACGTCAAAGGCCTGGACACCCTGATCAAGACCGCCAACACCACGCCAGACCTCAAGCA
>JBBROR010000404.1:0-2930 GCA_038229175.1 Acetobacterales bacterium
GGCTTGGTCACATCGGTCGTGCTGGCAACCGTGTGGGCGCGTGGCGCATGCGGGGTGACGGCCGACTTATGGACAGGGACCGCGTTGCTGACGGAGCCGGTCTGGGCGAAGGCCGGCACAGTGACACCAACCAGCAGGGCGGAGAGAAGGATCTTGGAGGTCATGGACATCTTGGCATCTCCTGGTGCCGACCTCATCGCCGGCAAGGGGATATCACCGCGCCGCCAAGGCTTCGCAGCGGCGGCATTATGGCGGATAGGCGGCAGCGGGTTACGTCTTGTTTAACAACGAAAAAGGGCGCCCGGATCGAACCGGACGCCCCATTTCCCTGCAGCTGACCTTGCGATCAGTCGTTGGTGTAGATGTTGCGGTCCTTGGTCTCGGGCAGGAAGATCAGCCCCACCACAACCGTCATGACAGCGATCGAGATCGGATACCAAAGCCCGGCGTAGATGTTGCCGGACGCCGCCACGATCGCCACCACGATCGGCGGCAGCAGGCCGCCGAACCAGCCGTTGCCGATGTGATAGGGCAGCGACATCGCGGTGTAGCGGATCCGCGTTGGGAACAACTCCACCAGGGCTGCGGCGATCGGCCCATAGACCATCGTTACCAGAATTGCGAGGTAGATCAGCAATGCGATCAGCAGCGGCATGTCGGTCTTGGTCGGGTCCGCCGAGGCCGGGTAGCCGGCGCCGCGCACGCCCTCGGTGACGGCCTTCACGAACACGGCCTTCTGGGCCAGGAAGGTCTTGGCGTCCAGCGCCGCGCCGGCAAAGGCCGGAACCGGCTTGTCGCCGATCTTGACCACAGCCGGTGTGCCGGCCGGCGCCGCCTGCTGCTCGAAGTTCACCGACAGCGCGATCAGGCTCTGGCGGGCCATGTCGCAGGACGAGCGGAACTGCTTGCCGCCGACAGGGTCGAACAGTACGCCGCAATCCGCGGGGTCGGCGATCACGGTCACAGGTGCTGTGGCCAGTGCCTTTTCCAGAGCCGGGTTGCCGGCATGGGTGATCATCTTGAAGGCGGGGAAGTAGGTCAGCGCCGCCAGCAGACAGCCCAGCAGGATGATCGGCTTGCGACCGACCTTGTCTGACAGCCAGCCAAAGAACACGAAGCCGCCGGTGGCCACCAGAAGGGCGATGATCAGCGCGGTGTCGGCCTGGTTGGGGTCCATCTTGAGGGTGTTGACCATGAAGATACGGGCGTAGAACTGGCCGGTGTACCACACCACGGCCTGGCCGGCTGTCATGCCGAACAGCGCGATCAAGGCAAACTTCGCGTTCTTCCACTCACCGAAGGCCTCGGACAACGGCGCCGTGGAGCCGGTACCCTCGTCCTTCATCTTCTGATAGGCCGGGCTCTCGTTCAGCTGCAGTCGGATCCACAGCGAAACGCCGAGCAGAACGATCGACAGCAGATACGGAATGCGCCAGCCATAGGCCAGGAAGTCTGCGGTGCCCACGGTGTTGCGCACGATGGCCACCACGAGCAGCGAGACGAACAGGCCGATGGTCGCGGTTGTCTGGATCCACGACGTGTAGAAGCCGCGGCGCTCGTTCGGCGAATGCTCGGCCACATAGGTTGCAGCACCGCCATACTCACCACCCAGCGCCAGGCCCTGCAGCAGGCGCAGGAAGATCAGCAACGCCGGCGCCAGCCATCCGAGCGTGGCGTAGCCGGGCAACAGGCCAACCACGAAGGTGGAGACGCCCATGATCGAAATGGTAACAAGGAAGGTGTATTTGCGGCCAACGAGATCACCGAGACGGCCGAACACCAAGGCGCCGAACGGGCGAACCAGGAAGCCGGCGGAGAAGGTGAGCAGCGCAAAGATGAACTGCGTGTTCGCATCGAACGCCGAATAGAAATTCGCACCGATCTGGGACGCGGTCCAGCCGTAAAGGTAGAAATCATACCATTCGAAGATCGTGCCGGTGGACGACGCAAAGATGACCTTGCGCTCCTCCGCTTTTGAAACCTGGTAGTAGCCGTCCGCCGGCTTGGCCGTGCTGCTCATTGCTTTCCCTATCAGCCCCGCTCGGGCCGTTTCTTGCGATTGCATGCCGGGTCAGCGACTTTGCAGCCGCACCACCCGCCCCCCGATTTGTTATCGATTCAGGCGGGGCGGAATGCAAGACAGGATGTTGCGCCGGTGGCAATGAAACAGACGGATGACTGCCAAAATGCGACATATTCACCAAACAGCCCACGCGGTAATCGATACGGCACAATCACGACCCTTAAACGTAGCGGAGCAACACGAAGCCCAGCACGATGAACATGGCGGCGAGGCTGGTGACCAGCATCAGCCGCTGCTCGATGAACACCCGCACCTTTTGGCCGAACATGCGGATCAACCCGGCCAGCAGGAAGAAACGACCACCGCGCGTGACGATGCAGGCCGCCACGAAGGCCGGGAAATAGACCGACGACACGCCTGATGCGATGGTGACGATCTTGAACGGGATGGGCAGCAATCCCTTCAGCAGGATCAGATACACGCCGTTCTCGGCGAAACGGACCCGGAACTGCTCGAACGCCGCGCCATAATGGTAAAGATCCAGCAGCGGCCGTGCCACCACGTCGAACAGCGCGAATCCAATGAGGTAGCCCAGCATGCCGCCCAGCACCGACGAGACGGTGCAGATTGCGGCATAGCGCCAGGCGCGATCCGGCCTGGCCAGCGCCATCGGAATCAGCAGCGCATCGGGCGGAATGGGGAAGAAGCTGCTTTCGGCAAACGCGATGGCCGCCAGCCACAGGCTTGCATGGCGCGAGCCGGCCAGGGCCAGGACGTGATCGTAGAGGCGTCTGAGCATCAATGGGTGTCCTTCGTGGCGTGCGGGCGCGTATGCTGTGGCGAAATCGTGCCGAGGACCGTATGCGCCGAATTGCTGTCTGCCTGATCATCGCCTGCCTTGCCACCC
>JBBROR010000405.1:0-2925 GCA_038229175.1 Acetobacterales bacterium
CGGGCTGGAACGTCGGCTTCATGCTGAACGCCACGCCGCCAAAGGCCCCGGCGTTCGGACGGCTGGTGGCGTGGGATCCCGTCAAGCAGAAGGAAGCCTGGCGCGCGGAATATGTGGCGCCGTGGAACGGCGGCACGCTGATCACCGCCGGCAATCTGGTGTTCCAGGGCACCGCCGACGGACGCTTCATCGCCTACAACGCTGCCACCGGCGACAAGCTGTGGGAGACGCCGACCGGCACCGGCGTGGTCGCGGCGGCCTCGACTTACCTGATCGACGGCAAGCAATATGTCTCGGTCGCGGTCGGCTGGGGCGGCGTGTTCGGTATCTCGCAGCGCGTCACCGAACTGCAGAGCCCGGGCACGGTCTATACCTTCGCCCTCGACGGCAAGGCGCCGCTGCCGGCTTTCGTGAAGTACCAAACCGAAGGACTGCTCGCCGGCGTCGCCTATGACCCGAAGGATGTCCCCGAAGGCACCGCGATCTATGTCGCCGCCTGCGCCACCTGTCACGGCGTGCCCGGCGTCGACAAGGGCGGCAATGTCAGAAACCTCGGCTATGTCTCCAAGGAGACCATCGCCAACCTGAAGGACTTCGTGTTCAAGGGCCCGTTCCGCGACCAGGGCATGCCTGATTTTACCGGCAAGCTGACCGCCGCCGATGTGGTGAAGATCCAGGCCTTCATTCAGGGTACTGCGGACGCCATCCGGCCGAAGTGACGAAGTCGTTCCGGGGCGATGCGAAGCATCGAACCCGGAACCTCGAGATTCCGGGTTCGCGCTAACGCGCGCCCCGGAATGACGGAATAAATGCCGTCATTGCGAGCGAAGCGAAGCAATCCATCTTGCAGCACGAAGAAAGAATGGATTGCTTCGTCGCTTCGCTCCTCGCAATGACGGAGTCACGGGTCGAGGCCGCGATGCACCAACGAAAAGGGCTGCGCGATCGCTCGCGCAGCCCTTTTTATTGACGCGTGCAGTGCAGTTTCGGGTCAGTCCTCATCCTCGACCCAAAGACACCCGGCTTTGGTTGTTCCTAGGACAAGGACGCCCACGTCAAATGTCGCTGACGTTGCAGGGGTCCAGGAACTGGAATCGACACCCGTGTTGGAGATGAACTCAAGGGCCTGTCCGTCGAACAACGCTACGAACTGGCGCCAGAGATCAGCAGCGACGGCGGCGCTCATGATCTCCGAATCATAAGCCAGATCGCCACGCAGTGTGCGGGTCACAATCGTACCTGCCTCTTCACTTCCAATCGACCGATAGATCTCGCGGTCATGGGCCAGCCCAAAAGCCCGTGCAACCTCGACAACGGTCATTTTGGCCTCGACAACGCCGCAGCGCGTGTTCCCGGATCGACGCTCACGTCTAATTCGCTCACAAATATGAACGTCTCGGCTCGTCAACGCTCTCCCCCGAATTCTTATTCCAACGCGCACAGGACCAATCGAAACGTCGGCTACGTTGTCCAGAATATTACCTGCCAAAGAAAAACAACAGGGCTGCGCGAGGTCATTGCGCAGCCCTTTGTCGTTGATGCCGTCAACCGATCAGAACATCAGGCCTTCCTTCACCAGCACCCAGCGGCCGGCCTTGACCTGTTGGACCTGGGTGATGGTGTTGGCGAGATGGTCGGTCTTGGAGAACTTGGTCGGGGGCGAGCTGAAGATGTCGATGAACTTGTCGCCCGCTTCCAGCGAGTCCAGCATCTTCTGGCCAGTCAGATCCTTGCCCGCCTTCTCGGCATAGAAGGCAAAGGTCATGATGGCGTTGTAGCCGATGATCGCCTGGGTGTTGGCGTCGGTGGAGAACATCTTCTTGTAGTTGGCCAGCCAGTCCTTGACCTTGCCCTTGGCCGTATCTTCGTAGGGGATTTCGAAGCCGGAGGCCGCGTAGAGACCTTCGACCGCTTCCTTGCCCAGGGCGGGCACTTCGAGCACGTTGGTCGGGGTGGCGCCGAGGAAGGTGACGTCCCATCCGAGCTTCTTGGCTTCGCCCATCGCACCGATGGTTTCGCGGATCACGGTGCCGAGCACGATCACATCGCAGCCATCGGACTTCATCTTGGCGATCTGCGCGGAGAAGTCGGAAGCGCCGCGCTTGTAGCTGGTCACCGAAGCCGGGGTCACCTTCATCGCCGTGAGCTGCTGGTTGAAGCCGTCAAGCACGTTCTTTCCGTACTCGTCGTCCTGATGCATGATGCAGGGCTTTTTGAAGCCCTTCCAATCCATCATGTATTTGACGGCCGCCCGCGTGCTCTCGACATAGGGCAGCAGGTTGTTGAACTTCAGCCGCTCCTGCGGCTTCGCCGGATCGAACTTGAAGGTGAATTCGGCCGCCGTCAGCGGAAACAGCTGCAGCACGCCGGCGTCGAACAGAATATCCTGCGCGGCAAGCACGGTCGGCGAGCCCATGGGGCCGATCATCGCGAATATCTTGTCGCGTTCGACCATTTTCTGCGATGCCAGCACGGCCTTCTTCGGGTCGTAGGCATTGTCCTCGAGGATCATCTTGATCTTGCGGCCGTTGATGCCGCCGGCGGCGTTGACCTCTTCCACCGCCATCTTCATGCCGTTGGAAACCGGAACGCCCCAGACCTTGATCGGGCCGGACAGATCCTGATGCGTGCCGATGATGATCTCGCTGGCCGAGATGCCTTCATTGGTAACCTTGGTCTGGGCCGCGGCCGGCAGATGGCTCAGCGCAAGGGCGCTCACCGCAAGGCCCATAGCCCTCAACGATTTCGACATTGCAAACTCCTCCTCTTTGGCCCGTGTTGAGCGAAGGGCGGGGCCTTACGATCCTTCGCCGTTTTACAAATTCACTGCGTAGTACTTTTTGGAGCATGACCTTTTTCGGAAAACCGGTTCCCACTTTTCCGGGTCATGCTCGCTCACGCCACCGCCCGTTCGCCATACATGGC
>JBBROR010000406.1:0-2920 GCA_038229175.1 Acetobacterales bacterium
GCAGGTCGGGACGAAGGGATGGCGGCGGCAGTCGAACCAAGGGATGTCCGTTGTTATGGTTCGACCGTCGTGCCGTGGGCGGGGTCGAACAGGGTCTGGCGCTTCAACAGGACGCAGGCAACCCCGAGCAGCCGGTCGGCGACGCCGCGCAGGGCACGACCATAGGAGTGTCCACGCGCCCTGAGCGCCTCGTAGCGGCCGCGGCTTTTGGGGTCATGCTGCACGGCGGTCCGCGCCCAATGGAACACAGCCTGGCGCAGCCGGGCCTGGGCGGCATGGCGCATGACGACGATGCAGGTTTTGCCGCTGCGCTTGGTCACCGGCGCCACGCCTGTCAGCGTTCTGAGGGCCGCGTAGTCCCTGCGGGCGAGCGGGCCGCCGGTCTCGGTGAGCAAGGTGGCAAGGTGGCAAGGTGGCAAGGATGCCCTGGCCGACGCCGGGCAGCGACGCGAGGATGGCAGCATCGCTAGGTTCTCCATCTTGTGCCGGCTTTGCTTGGGTCAGGGCGGCACAGAGTTCGCCAAGCTTGCGCTCGGCCTGGTGGAACTCGCAGTTCGCCAGGCGCAGCCGGGCCATGAGGGACCGCAGATGCAGGATGGCGGCTTCGGTGACGCCCGCGGCCACCTTGATCGCGGGCGCACGTAGGATGCCGAGCGCTGTTGCAGCATCGATCCTGCGGATGCGGTGCTGCTTGAGCAGGCGCGCCACTGTCGCCTCGTGCAGGCGCGCCGCCTTGGCCGGGGTCGGCGCCACCGTCCACAGCGCGAGCACCCACTCAGCCGCGACGTCGTCACTGACCTCGAGCAGCTGCGGGTAATAGCGCCAAAGCTGCTGACGGATGCGGTTGCCCAGGCGCACGCGCTCCTGCTGCAGGTCTTCGGCCAGGCGCGACCACTCGCGCAGCTCGATGATGGCGGGGTCGCCAGCCTGCACCGGCCGGAACAGGTGCGGGTCGGTACGCAGCCCAGCGGCCGCGACCCGCGCGTCACGCCGGTCGTCCTTGGCGCCGGCGACGCTGAAGCGGTCGCGCAGGCGGTCGAGCTGCTTGGGGTTGATCGCATGGACGGCAAAGCCGCGGTCCAGCAATGCATCGACCACCGGCCCGTGCGGCACCTCGATCGCCACCGCCACCAGACCCGGGTCACCGGCCACCGACACCAGCCAGTCGCACAGGGCCGCTAAGCCGGTGCCGCCGTGCGGAAACGCCCGCTCGCCTTTGGTCTTACCTGCCGCATCGACGATGCAGGCCTGATGCTGCTCCGAGCCCCAGTCGACGGCAGCAAACCAACTTACGGTGTCATCGCTCATGTTTCTTGCCCTCCCGTGTCGCACGAACCACCACGACGCCTGCCAGGACCTGTATGGGCTCAAAGGCGCGACTTCCTTGTACGTTGCCGCTTGCTCGGTGACTAACGACATCTTGCCGAGCAGCAAGGAAAGTGGTGAGCCTCATGACTTCCTTCGGTCAGCGAACCCGTCCAGTAGATAGGGCCCCGCTTTTCCAAGCTCCGCTGTTCAGGCCGGACGGTATCCAGGGACGCGGCACGCCGCTGATCCCGCGTACAAGGTCGCCCGATGCGGAGCTTTGCCGTATTCACCCGTGACAAAAGAAGCAACAATGATTGACGCAACACTTGGTATCGACGTGTCCAAGAAGACCTTGGACGCCAACTGCGTGAAGGCCCAGCGGCGACAGAGCAGAGCGTTTGCGAACAGCGCAGAGGGCTGGAAGACGATGCTGGACTGGCTCAAGGCCATGGACAGCAGACAAGCCCACGTCTGCCTGGAAGCAACCGGCCGCCATAGCCTCGGTCCGGCGATGGCGTTGCACGATGCGGGCCACGTAGTCAGCGTCGTCAACCCCGCCCAGATCCGCGATTTCGGCCGCACCAAGCTCGGCCGCAACAAGACGGACAAGGTCGATGCCACCCTGATCCGCGAATATGCCGAGTTGTTTCAACCCGCCCCATGGACGCCGCCGTCGCCCGCGATGCGGCAGCTCTGCGAGTTGCAGACCGTGCGCGCCGGCATCGTCGCGAGCCGGACGGAATGGCGGAACCGCATCGGCAGCGGCCTCGGCGACAGCACCGCAACCAAGCTGGCCACCGCGACCATCGACCATTTCACCGCCCAGCTTGAAGCGATCGACAAAGCCATCGGCGAGACGATCGACGGGGACGCCGAACTGCGCGGCAGACGCGACCTGCTGCTCAGTGTTCCCGGGGTCGGCGAGACGCTGGCCGCCGTGTTGCTGACAGAGATGCCGGAGCCGGGGATTTTGCGCCGGAGTGGCGAGCTGGTGGCCTATGCGGGCCTCAACCCGAGCCACCACCGGTCCGGCACCTCGATCGACCGTCCGACGCGCATCTCCAAAATCGGTAACGCCGCGCTCCGATCGTCGCTCTACATGCCGGCCCTATCCGCAATGCGCTACAATCCCGCCATTGCGGCCCTCGTGGCGCGCCTGAAGAGCGCAGGCCGCCTAAAGCCCAAGCAGATCGTCGTTGCGGCCATGCGCAAGCTCTTGGTCATCTGCTTTGGCGTGCTGAAGACAGGCAAGCGGTTCGACCCGGCTATTGCTATGCCAGCATGAGGCTCGGCGACGTCCTCATTCCGTTGTTCGATTGAGAACCGGTCATTCCGCCTTCCCGATCTAACACTGCGCAGGCCGGCGCGCGCAGCGGAGGTCAAGGAGGGCCGCAGGCCCGCGCGTGAGCGCCTTGTCCTTGACCGCAGTGAGCACGCCGGCACCCTCAAACGGATCAACGGAGGTCAGATCTATCGCTTGACACGCAACACGGTATCTACTGGGCATCCGTCGTGGCCAGCCTGCCGGGGCACAAGTCCACGCTTGGTGCTCCTGGCACGGGTGCATGGATGGTCGCTCCCGGCAGACCGCCTCGCAGGAGCAGCTTACAGC
>JBBROR010000407.1:0-2917 GCA_038229175.1 Acetobacterales bacterium
GCACCACTGGCTGAGAGGCCGGTTTACGCGAATCTCCTCTGCGGTCTATACCCCTGGCGAAATGATGACTGACGCACAGAAGGGCGCCGAACTGATCATGCAGACCGCAATTCGGACTCCCGCCGCGTCTGAAACAAGCGGCGGCCATCTCGCATGATTTTCGCGTCCTTCGAGTTTCTGTTCCTCTTCCTGCCGATCTTCTTCGGCGCCTACTTCATCACGCCGAACCGCCACCGCAACCTCACCATGTTGATCTTCTCCTGGGCGTTCTACGCCTGGTGGCGCATCGACTTTCTGGGATTGCTGGTAACGATGACGCTGTTCACCTACCTCGTCGCCCGCGCGATGGATCGGGTGGGGCCAAAATCGGAGAACGGCTACCGGCTGATGGTGGCAGGCCTGCTCGGCAATCTCGGCGCGTTGGGCTACTTCAAATACGCCAATTTCGGCGTCGCCACCTTCAACCAGATCCTCGTCCCGTTCGGCCAGAACCCCGTGCCGTGGGACGAGATCGTACTCCCCATCGGCCTGTCCTTCTACATCCTCCAATCAGTCAGCTACCTCATCGACATCCGGCGTGGCACGGTGCCGATCACCAAAAGCTTCCTCACCTACGCGGCGTATAAAGCCATCTTCGCCCAACTCATCGCCGGCCCCATCGTGCGCTACGCCGAAATTGCCGATGAGCTGAAATCCCGGCATCACTCGCTGCAACAGTTCGGTGCCGGCGCCAGCATCTTCATGGTCGGCTTTGCCATGAAGACCGCGCTGGCCGACACCATCAGCCCGCTGGTCGATGCCGCCTTCCACCTGTCGCAACCCACCTTGGTCGACGCCTGGACGGGCGCTGTCGGCTACACCTTGCAGCTCTATTTCGACTTCGCCGGCTACTCGCTGATGGCCATCGGGCTGGCGCGCATGATCGGCTTTCACTTTCCGCAAAACTTCGACAACCCCTACCTCGCCGGCTCCATCCAGGATTTCTGGCGCCGCTGGCACATGACCCTGTCGCGGTTCCTGGCGGACTACCTCTACATCCCCTTGGGCGGCAACCGCAAAGGCCCGATCCGCACCTATGTGAACCTCATCATCGTCATGGCGATCGGTGGCCTCTGGCACGGTTCGAGCTGGAATTTTGTCATATGGGGCCTGTGGCACGGCACGCTGCTGGCCACCCACCGCGCCTGGTCACGCCGGGATGGGGCCACCAGGTTGCCCTATGCGCTGGGCCACGCCATCACCATGCTCACGGTGCTGATCGGCTGGGTCATCTTTCGAGCCAAGGACCTGGACAATGCGCTCGGCATCTATGGCGGTATGCTCGGCCGCCACGGCATCGCCATGTCCGACGAACTGGCATGGCAGGCAACGCCAGACCGGCTGTGGTTCATCCCCGTGGCGATCATCTTCGTTTATCTGCCGCTGCTGACCGCCAGGCGCGTGGCGGATGCGGCGCCCGCCAGCCCCGTATGGCGCTTTGTATCAGCCATCGGGCCACTGGCCGGCTTCGTGATGGGCATGGTCCTCCTGTACAGCCGCGAAGCCGTGCCCTTCCTGTATTTCCAGTTCTGACCCGAAAGCGGACCCGGATGACCAGCGAAACCTCCTCGCCCACCGTTGAACGTATCCAGGGCGCCGCCATGGTGGTAGCGCTCGCAGCCGGCCTCGGCCTCGGCGTGGCCGCCATCATGACCGACCAGGCGCAGCGCCAACTGGCCAGCGTGCTCGATTTCAAATCCATCCTCAGCGGCCACGCGGCCTCCGTCGTCAACACCGCCATGGCCCACAACCTGCCGGTGGACGGCCTGTTCCGCGGCGCCGGCGGCATGCTCCGCTGGCGCCTCTTTCATTCCGGCGGCCCGCAGGTATGGGCAGGGCGGAATGACTGGCTGTATCTGATGGAGGAACTGCGGCCCTGGCCGGATGCCGCCACCGTGATGCAGTCCCGTGCCGCAACCGTGGGGCGTGTGGCCACCGCCCTGAAGGCGCGCAATATCGACCTTGTGGTGGCCGTGGTGCCAGACAAGGCGCGTATCGTGACAGCTTCGATGGATGGCCCGCGCGCATCGCAGACCCAGCCGCGCTACGCCGATTTCCTGGCACAGATTGCAAAACAGGGCATCAAGACCGTCGATCTTGCCGCGCCGATGCTGGCCGATCCCCAGCGCGATCGCCTGTTCTGGCGCACCGACACGCATTGGAGCCAGCAAGGCGCCGCGCTGGCCGCCACCACAATCGCAGCCGCGGTCTCCAGCAAGATCGACCGTTCTACCAAATTCAAAACCACCGCCGAACCAGCCGAAACCGATGGCCCCGGCGACCTGCTCCGCCTGATCAGCCTGGACAACGTGCCCGACAATCTTCCCATTGAGCTCCGTCCGCCCATCGACCGGCAGCACAAAGAAAGCACCAAGGCGATGGAGCCGGATGGCGCCGCGGGAGGCCTTCTGGACGACGGCCCGATGATCCAGGTGGCGCTGATCGGCAGCTCCTACTCGGTGAACGCCAATTTCGGCGGCCGCCTCCAGGAAAACCTCGGCGCCCCCGTCGCCAATTTCGCCGAGGCCGGTGGCGGCTTCGCGGGCGCCGCCCAAAAATACTTCAACGGCCTCGCCTACAAACAAACCCCGCCAAAGCTGGTGATCTGGGAAATCCCAGAACGCCTCGTCGTCCAACCCTTCACCCCAGACGACAAAGCCCTCGAAGCAGCGTTTCCAAAACAACCGTAGACTGGGCTTCAGCCCACCACCCCACGGCGTCAAGCCTCCAAAAACGCCCGATAAACCTCCACCATATCCTCCACCCCCGCCTCGAACAGAAGCTTCCCATCCTCCGGCGTCGAAAGCGACGGATCCGACCCAATCCGCCCATCCGCATAATTCGCCCGATAATGTGCCGCCTCAAAGAACGGCGTCCC
>JBBROR010000408.1:0-2915 GCA_038229175.1 Acetobacterales bacterium
CCGCCGAAGCCGCAGCATATCTCCGGCTCCTTCATCTCGACCATCGACAGGCCAGAGACCGATCGCAGCAGTTCGCGCGGCTGCGCCTTGATGCCGAGTTCGCGCAGCCCGGCGCAGCTGTCGTGATAGGTGGCCTTGCCCGCAAAGGTCACGTCCACGCCTGTCATTCCGCGGATATCGGTGAGGAAGCTGATCAGCTCATAGGTTTTCCCCGCGAGATCCTCGGCCTTGGCCCGCGTGTTGGGGTCGTCGTCGAACAGATGCGGCATGTGCGACCGCAGCATGCCACCGCAGGAGCCGGACGGCACCACCACGTAGTCGTAGCCCTGAAACGCGTCGATGAAGTCCCGGGCCATCGAAGCCGTGGTGGCGCGGTCGCCGGAGTTGTAGGCGGGCTGGCCGCAGCAGGTCTGTGCGCGTGGCACCTCCACATCGCAGCCGGCCTGCTTCAACAGTTCGATGGCGGCAAAGCCGACGGTGGGGCGGTGCATGTCCACCAGGCAGGTGACGAACAAGGCGACGCGGGGACGGGATGCGATTTGGTTCATGCTACCAGATTAGGGTGCTACAGCCGCGTCCGCCAGACGGAGCCGGGCAATCTCGATATAGGACGGATCAAGTTCGATACCGATTCCGAGAGACCCTTCCAGCAGGGCCGCAAGCAACGTCGTGCCGGTGCCCATGAACGGGTCCAGCACGGTGCCGCCTTGTTTGTCGTGCAGGCGGATGCACCAGCGCGGCAGGTCGACCGGAAAAATGCCGGGATGGCCGAATTTCTGCGCCTTGCGCTGGATGGTATCGTAGGGGATGAACCAGGTGTTGCCCCGGCAGCGCAGATCGGCGGCGTGACCACGCCGGGCGATGTTGGACTTGTCCTTATACGGCACCCCGATCGCCATCCGGTTCAGCTTCACGTCGCCGGAGGCTGTCAGATGAAAGATGTGCTCGTGCGCCTGGTGCAGAAACCGCTGCCCCGCCACCGGCTTGAAATGGCCCACGGTGTCGTTCTCCACCGAGATCGACTTGATCCAGGTGATATGGTTCTGCAGCACGAACAGCGGCCGCAGTCGCACGATCAGCTCGAAAGGCAGCCACGGGCTTTTCGACGAGCCTGATATGTTTAAGAAGAACGACGCATCCGGCCGCATAACCCGGCGCAGGGCGGCGGCAACCGCGACCATCCAGGTGAGATACGCCTCCTCGTCCTGGCGATCGACATACGACGCATAGCCGAGGTTAATGTTATACGGCGGCGACGTCACCACCACGTCCACCGAGGCAGGGTCGAGCGTGGCGAGCTGTTCCAGGCAATCGCCTGCCAGCAGGCGGCAGGCCTGCATCAGCTGCCGGATACCGCCTTCGGCAACAGCAGATACTGCCGCCCGGTGCCGCGCATGCGGCCGGCCTTTTCCTCTGCGTCCTTGCCCCAGCCGAAGAAGATATCGGCGCGAACCGGCCCCTTGATGGCGCCGCCGATATCCTGCGCCACCATCATGCGCTGGATCGGCCCGCCGGTGACGGGGTCGGTGGTGTCGAGGAACACCGGCGCACCCAAGGGAATGAAGCTGCGATCCACCGCCACCGAACGCCCCGGTGTCAGCGCCGCGCCGAGCGCGCCTGGCGGACCTTCCTCAGGCCGCGTTCCGGTCAGCTCGCGGAAGAACACATAGGACGGGTTGCGATCCATCACCCCCGAAGCCTCCGCGGGGTGCGACTGCAACCAGCCGCGGATACTCTGCATCGTCACTTGTTCCAGCGGGATGGCGCCCTGTTCGGCCAGCACCTTGCCGATGGCCACGTAGGGCCTGCCGTTCTGGCCAGCATAGGTCATCCGCGCCACGCGGCCGTCCGGCAGCTGGATGCGGCCAGAGCCCTGGATCTGCAGGAAGAATGCGTCCACGGGATCGGCCAGCCAGATCAGCTCCAGCCGCTTGCCACGCAACGCGCCGCCCACGATCTCGGCGCGGTCGTAATAGGGGATCATGCTGCCGGACTGGATGCGTCCACCGATGCGGCGGCCCTTGAGGTCGTCGGCAAATGCGCTGAGATCGATCTGGATGAGGTCGGTGGGGCGGCTGAGCAACGGCACGTCGTAGCCGGCGCCCGGGCTGCGCGACCCCCGGACCTCGGGTTCGTAGTAGCCGGTGAACAGCCCGGTGTCGCGGCCATCGGCGGATACGGCATAAGGCTGAAACGTTGCCTGGAAGAAGGCCCGCGCCGCCGTATCATCGCCGCGCGGCACGGCGCGTGCGGCGTTGCAGGCGCTGGCCCAGGTGGCGGCGCTGCCCCCCCGAATCGCCGCCTCGCCGGTGCCGCCCAGCGTGTCATTCATCCGCGTGCAGCCGGCCAGGAAGGGCGGCAGCGCCTCGGATGCGCGATCCTGGCTCCAGCCGGGCAGGCGATCGAAACCCACCGGCGTCAGTCCCATCTGCGCCTTGGATGCATCGACAGTGGTACCGGTGCCTTGCGGTTGCGCGCAGCCAGCCAGCGCCAACAGCGCCGCCACCAGGCCCCATCGTCTCACGCGCTGCGCGCCGCCGCCAAGCGCCACGCGGGGTCGGACTGCGCCAGATCCCTCTCGAAGCTCCAAATATCGGTGATCTCGGTCACGGCGTCGGTTCCAGCCATCGGCTTGCCGTCGGCGCCGGTGGTGAGGTTTACCTGGTCAGACACGAAGCGCACGGTGATGGTGGCCATCGTGCCAGCCAACTCGGCATGGTCGATGGTGGTGCTCTCGATGCTTCGGATCTCTGTTAGCTGGGTCTCGCCGACCACTTCGCGCGCCGTGATGGCGCCTTCGAAGGCACCATAGGTGTCGGTGGTCAGCAGAGGATGCAGCTTGGTGCGCTCCCCACTGGCGAACGCCTGCACAATGATGCGGAAGGCCGCTTCGGCTCCGTCGAGGAAGCGTTGCG
>JBBROR010000409.1:0-2896 GCA_038229175.1 Acetobacterales bacterium
CCGCTCGATCGCCGCCTTCAAAAGCGCCGTTCCGCGATAGATGCCGTGCACGAACTTTCCGTAGGGCAGCACAAGGAACAACGCCAGGATGACCCCCAGATGCACCGCCAGCAGCACGCCCATGGCCGGCGTGGCCCGCAGAAACAGCAGCGCCAAACCTGTCAGCGACGCCAGCAGCAGCAACACCAGCAGGGCGTAATCTCCGCCAAGCACGCGACGCGACACCGGCGCCGGGTCGGTGGCGATTTTGACCCAGATCAGCCCGCCGCAACCCACAACCATGCCGATGCCGCCCAGGGTGCCGAGTATCACCGGCAGGCTATACCAGGAGTATGGCGCTTCCCAGCCCAGGAAGTGATCCATCAGCGTGGCCGTGCTGGTGGACGCGAAGCACGCCAGGAAACCGTACATCAGCGCATGATGGAAATGCCGCCGCGTCTGCGAGAAGCTTTCATCGAGATCGTTGCAGCCTTCGCCGGCGCCGCCGAGATAGCGAAGCGTGGCGATGTCGTGGGCGGCGCGCCTGAGCGCGGACAAGGTGACAGGCCCACTCAGTGTCGTTTTCGTGTCGCGCCAGAACCGCACGGCACCGACGATCAGCGCCACAATCGAAAACATGAAGCTGGCGCCGGCGACGGAGGCCATCACGCCCCAGGGTACGATACGGTAGAACGCGCCCGGGCCTGTTTGCGCCGAAAACAGCACCGATGACGACTGGATCAGCATCGTGGCGATCAGCACGAAGGCCAGCGCGGCCGCCATCACCAGCCCCACCACCACGCCGTTGCGCTCGAACGCGCGCGCCAGCGGGCGCGGCCAGGCATACGCGGCATAGGTCTCAAGCCGCACCTCGGCAAACGTCTTGGGCAGGTTGATGCTGAACGCATGCGGCGGCGAGAACTGGCAGGCGTGGTAGCAGCCGTTGCAGTTGTGGCAAAGATTGGCGAGGTAAGCCATGTCCGTCACAGTGAAATCGCGTTGCAGCTCCATGGCGGGGAATACCGCGCAATAGCCCTCGCAATACCGGCACGCGTTGCAGATCTCGATCTCGCGCTTGGCTTCAAGGGTTGCTTCAGTTGTTTGCATAACGTGCTGCCTCCTGGCCTGCGATGCGGCCGAACACGGTGCCGATCGTCATGCCGAACCCCGCCAGATAGCCTTTACCCAAAATCGATCCGGCCATGATCTCACCTGAAGCGAACAGATTGGCCGTGGGCTTGCCGTCGCTCATGATCACGCGCGCCTGCTCGTCCACCTTTACGCCCAGATAGGTGAAGGTGATGCCGGGGCGGTGCGGGTAACAGATATACGGCGGCGTATCGATGCGCCGCGCCCAATGGGTTTTGGGCGGCTCCAGCCCTTCGGTGTGGCAATCGTCGAGGATCTGCGAATTGAAATTGCCGGGCACCACGGCGGCATTGTACTCCGCCACGGTCTTTTCCAAGGCGCTCGCGTCAAGCCCGATCAGGCCGGCCAATTCTGTGATCGTGTCGGCCTTGATGGCGGGAAACACTGAGGGCATGAACAGGGTGGCTGATTTTGCATCGATGATCGACCAGGCGATCTGACCCTCCTGCTGCGCCACCAGGCGGCCCCAGATCGCATAGCGCTTGGGCCACACGTCCTCGCCTTCGTCGTAGAAGCGTTGGGCGTTCTTATCCACGACGATGCTGAAGGGAATGCAGTCCAGCCGGGTGACAATGCCGCCGTCGAAGCGTGGCGCGCGGGCGTCGATTGCCACCGCGTGGAACTGCGTGGGATCGCCGATCTGCTGAACGCCTTGGCCCAGCAGATTCTTCAACATGCGGCCTTTGGCGTAGGGCGTGCCGCGGATGAGGAAGTTGTCGGCGGCCTCGCCCCAGTATTCGCGCAGCCATTCTATGTTGGCCTGGAACCCGCCAGACGAGACCACGAAGGTCTTGGCACGCAGCGTATGGGGGAAGCCCTTGCTCGTCAGTGTCACGGTTTTCGCAAACCCATCGTCCAGATCGAGCGACAGCACTTCGGTGTCGTATACGACATCCACGCCCAGCCGCTCGGCGGTGGCGTAATACGCGTTCACCAGCGCCTTGCCGCCACCGAGGAAGAACGCGTTGGTGCGCGACAGGTTGAGCGTGCCGGTGAGCGACGGCTGGAACCGCACGCCGCAGCCCTCCATCCACGGTGTGACGCGGGAGGATGCGCGGATGGTCATGCGTGCCAGCTTTTCGTCGGTGTTCCCACCCGTCACACGCAGCAGGTCGTCCCAGTATTCGTCTTCGAGATAGGCCTCGGTCAGAACCGAGGTGGGGGCTTCGTGCATCGCCCGCAGATTGCGGGTGTGCCGGCTGTTGCCGCCACGAAACGGCCTTGGCGCGTGCTCCAGCACGATGACCGAGGCACCCTTCTCCCGCGCGGTGATGGCGGCGCATAACGCCGCGTTGCCGCCACCAATGACGGCTACGTCGTAGATCCGGTCGAAATCCGCCATGTCAGCCAGCCTTCTGCGAGGCAGCCAGTAAACATCACGAACAGGCCATCAGCACAATGGCGCGCAACGTCAGACCAGGAAGAACCACATCGCAAGCACAATGACGATCAAGACGCCTGCAGCATATGTGCCGGCGCTGGTGAACGATGTCCAGAACGACTGACGGTCGGCCAGCAGCGCCTCCTCTGTCATCGGGGCAAGCGTTTTTGTCGGGGTCTCTGTCATGTGGGAATTCCTGTTTGGGCCATTACGCGGCGCAGATGTGCGCAGGCTTAACGCATATCGGGCCTTAACGAAATCACCGCGTTGCGATGATCAGCCAGCAGGATTGCGCAGTGCCGCATCCGCTGCGGGCTGCGCGCCGTCGGTGTTCCGCGCGAAGGCAGCCAACGCTGCTGGATACAGGCCATGCTCCTGCGCCAGCAC
>JBBROR010000410.1:0-2833 GCA_038229175.1 Acetobacterales bacterium
ATCGGCTCAGGCCTTCTTGCGGATGACGAAACTGAACACGCCGGCTTCCTCGCTCATCGCCAGCAAGGCGTGGCCGGTCTCGCGGCAGAACGCCTGCATATCCGCCACCGCAGCGCGATCGGTGGCCAGCACGCGCAGTCGCGCACCGCCGGACAGGCCGCGCAGCATTTTATTCGTCCGCAGCACCGGCAGCGGGCAGGACATGCCCTTCACATCGAGAACGGTTTCCGTCATGGACAATTCGGCCTCCCCTCAAGCGACATGGCTTCTGATAGGCGACGCTGTGCCACTTCAGCTATTTTTTTGGCGATCAATTTTATCGCACGGTCGATAAAACCGCTTGCGATATTGCTCTGGTGGCACTTTGGGATGGGCAGCGCAGTTGAGCAAGCGCGCCAATCACTGCAGAATGACGTGAACAAAGCGGGCACAATGAGCACATACGATTTTCGCATCGGCATCGATCTCGGCGGCACCAAGATCGAGGGCATCGCACTGGGCGCGGATGGCACCGAACGGATGCGCCATCGCGTGGCCACACCCGCCGGCTACGAAGCAACGTTGAACGCGATCGCCGAGGTCGTCGGCGAAATAGAACTCAAGCTCGGCGGCACCGGCAGCGTGGGCATCGGCATCCCGGGCGTGATCTCGGCCACCACAGGGATGGTGAAGAACGCCAACACCATCGCCCTGAACGGCCATCGCTTTGACGCCGACATGTCCGCCCGCCTGAAGCGCAGCATAAAGGTCGCCAACGACGCCAACTGCTTCACCCTCAGCGAGGCGACCGATGGCGCCGGCGCGGGCCACGGCGTGGTGTTTGGCGTCATCATTGGTACTGGTTGCGGCGGTGGCATCGTGGTGGACGGCCGGGTGATCGATGGCCGCAACCGGGTGGCGGGCGAATGGGGCCACATTCCCCTGCCCTGGCCGCGCCCGGAGGAAAGCCCCGGCCGGACATGCTGGTGCGGCAAGCACAACTGCATGGAGCTCTGGGTCGCCGGCCCCTCCCTGGCGCGGGATTGCGATGGCCCGGACGCCAAGGATGCCTCTCGCCTGCCCATCCGTGCGGCCGCCGGCGACATTGCCGCCGCAGCCGCCCTGGCCCGGCATACGGACCGCATGGCACGCGGCCTGGCGGTTATCATCAACATCATCGACCCCGATATCATCGTGCTCGGCGGCGGCCTGTCCAACATGGCGCATCTTTACACAGACGTGCCGCAGGCCATGAAGCGTTACGTGTTCTCTGATTTCGTGGAGACCCCGGTGGTGCAGAACCGCCATGGCGACAGCTCCGGCGTGCGGGGGGCAGCCTGGTTGTGGCCGGCGCCACCGGCTTGATGATCCCAGTTACATGATCCCTGCCACATGATCCCCACCCCATGATCCCGGGCCTCTGCCGTGATTGCGGGAGCGTGGCGGGCGCCGGCCCGTCCTGCCTGCACTGCGGCGGACGCCGGATTGTGCGCCATGCGCAATTGTTCGATCTTGCGGTTGCCCATGTCGATTGCGATGCGTTCTTCGCCAGCGTGGAAAAGCGCGACCGGCCGGAGCTGGCATCGCGGCCGGTGATCGTGGGCGGCGGCCAGCGCGGCGTGGTGACGGCGGCCTGCTACGTGGCGCGCATCTACGGCGTACGCTCGGCCATGCCGATGTTCAAGGCGCTGGCCGCGTGCCCGGATGCGGTGGTGATCAGGCCGAATTTCGCCAAATACAGCGCCGCCTCGCACCAGATCCGCGGATTGATGGCCAAGCTTACCCCGCTGATGCAGCCACTGTCGATCGACGAGGCGGCGCTTGACCTGCGCGGCACCGAGGCGTTGCACGGCGCCCCGCCGGCCGTGATGCTGGCGCGGCTGGCGCTGGAGGTGGAACGCGAAGTGGGTGTGACGATCTCGATCGGGCTTGCGCATAATCGCCTGATGGGCAAGATCGCCGCCGGCCGCGACAAGCCCCGCGGCTTTTGCGTGATCGGTGACGAGGCGGAGGCGCTGCTGTCCACCGAGCCGGTGCGGCTGCTACCCGGCGTGGGCCCGGCCCTGGAGAAGAAGCTGGCTGCGCGTGGGCTTACCAAACTTGGCCATCTCCAGGCGCTGTCGGATCAGGAGGCGCGTCGCCTGCTCGGCGATGATGGTCCCGGCCTGCGCGCCCGCGCACGTGGCCTGGACAGCCGCCGCGTGGATCCGTCGCGGGAGACCAAATCGGTGAGCGCGGAGACCACGTTCGGCATCGATCTTGCCACCGTCTCAGACCTGGAACGGCCGCTTTGGGCTTTATGCGAAAAATTGGCGCGCCGCCTGCGCGAGCAAGACCTGGCCGCGGGCGGCGTGGTGCTGAAGCTGAAGACGGAAAAATTTGCCAGCCGCACCCGCAACCAGCGCCTGCCGCAGCCAACCTGCTTGCCGGACAAGCTGTTCGCCGTCGCAAGGCTGCTGCTGGCGCGCGAGGTGGACGGCACGCCGTTTCGGCTCATCGGTGTCGGCGCCAATCCGTTGGCCGATCGCGCGCGGGCTGATCAGCCAGATCTGGCGGACCCCGACGCCATGCGCGGCCTGGCAGCCCAGCAGGCCGTGGATGCGCTGCGGGCACGATTCGGCGCCGACACCATCGGACGGGGCCGTGGCTTCAACGCAAAACCGTAGCGTATCAGCACCCAGGCTTGGCGATCTTGAGCGTGTCCAATTTCCCACCCATCACGAAATCGCCGAAATCCATCGACAGCGCATCTGCCACGCCGTTGGCATAATAGCGCATCGACACCTCGTAATCCGGCTGCTGCTTGCCCTGCTCGCGGTCGAAGAACGCGATCCGGACGCGCCCGCTGGGCAGC
>JBBROR010000411.1:0-2833 GCA_038229175.1 Acetobacterales bacterium
GCCTCCGTCACGGGTATGGACGCGGTGGACCCCGACACCTTCGAGATCAAACTTTCCAAGCCCTATCCGGCCATGCTGTTCTCGCTCGGCTCCGGCATCGGCCAGGTGCCCATCATCATGCGGGCACAGGACCTTGCCGGCGACCCGGCGAAGCCGATCACCACATCCATCGGCTCCGGCCCCTTCCGCTTCAACAAAGAACTGCGGGTCAGCGGCGCGCTGTCCGTGTTCGACCGCAACCCGGACTACATCCCGCGGGACGAACCGCCGGACGGGCTTGCTGGCGGCCGCCGGGTGAAGGTTGACCGGGTGGAATGGCGCGTCATTCCGGATGCATCCACCGCGGTTGCGGCTCTGCAAACGGGTGAGGTGGACCTGATCGAGCAGCCGGCGCTGGAGCTGCTCCCCCTCCTTCGGCGCAACTCCAACATCCGCGTCCAGAAACTCACTGATCTCAGCAACCAGACGATGCTGCGGCCGAACGCGCTTTACCCGCCCTTCAACGATCCGCGCGCGCGGCTGGCGTTGGCCTATATTGTGGACCAGGCGGATATCATGGCTGCCGGGTTCGGAGAACCTGAGAACTGGGCGACCTGCCGATCCTATTTTATCTGTGGCGGACCTTACGGCACACCGGCAGGAACCGAGGCGATCAGACCGAACCTGGAACGGGCCAAGGCGCTCTTGAAAGACGCTGGCTACAACGGAGAAACGCTGGTCTTCCCCTCGACGCACGAGATCGCCTGGATCGGACAGATGGCGGAGGTCGTGGCAGATGAGATGAAGCGCGCCGGCATCAACGTAGAAATCGCCTGGGGCGATTGGGGCACCACGTCCGGTCGCCAATCCAATCGGGCGGCTCCGGACAAGGGCGGGTGGAATCTGTTCGCGACCGGCGCGAGCGGGCCGACGATGCATTCGCCGCTGACCAATATCGGTACGAACATGGCCTGCAACGGCCGCAACTTCGCTGGTTGGCCCTGCGACGAAGAGGCCGAGAAGCTGCGCCAGGCCTTCCTGGACGCCAACGACGCGGAACGTCCAGCAGCTCTGACAGCGCTGCACGAATACCTGGTAAAGGTGCAGCCCTATATTGTCATGGGTCAGTATCAGCAGCCGGTGGCGTTGCGGAGCACGGTCGTCGGGTTCCTGGAGTCGCCGGTGGTCGTCTACTGGAATCTCGACAAATAGCGTTTCAGCTCCGCCTCATCGTAGGGAAAAGCCATCGCGAGCTCGAGCGGCCCGAACAGGCGTTCACGAAGGATCGGGTGCTACTGCATGCCTGCCTCATCTCCGTGCTGGGCTAAGCGCAGGTGGCTCGCAGCCGGTGCAGTATGGCATTGACGGCGTCTGCAGCCGGCGTTGCAGTCACCCAGTCGATCATCTGAATCTTCTCTCGCTCCGCTTCGTTGCTTCACGCGTTTGAACAACTTGAAGCCAAGAGCCGCCTCGGTATGGTGAATGACCTTGCTCGCGGCCGGCTGCGATACGCCGAGCAGCGCCGCCGCCTTGCTGATGGAGCCGGTCTGCTTGTTGGCGTGAAACACTTCGATATGGCGGAGCCGCATGGCACTTCACCGTCGGTGCGGTCGGGCAGACATAAATCAGCCGTATGGATGTCGTTGATCTTGCAATTTGACTGGGCATTGATTTAGGCAAATCCTGCAATCTTGCATTGCCTTCAAATTATGGCTGTGACTCTCCTCCTCAAGGATCCACCCATGACAAAACATGAATCAGTCTCTGCCCTCATCGTGAAATGTGGCCTTGCCGGACTGCTGATGTCAGGCAGCGTTCTGACCGCCGCCTCAGCCGCCACATTGCGCCTGGGCGTTGCCAGTGACGCACTGACGGTTGATCCCATCGCTTCCAGCGATAATCCGTCGATCTGGACAGAATTGCTGATCTACGACCAACTTGTCCGTCCCAGCAAAGATGGTTCAAAGCTGGTGCCGGGTATCGCTGAATCCTGGACGGTGGCGCCGGACGGCAAGGAGTTTCGCTTCAAGCTGCGCGCCGACGCGAAGTTCTCGGATGGCCAGCCCGTCACCGCCGCCGATGTCAGCTTTTCCCTGAAGCGTGCCGCCGGCGAGAAATCCGAGTGGGGCCGCTTCTTCCGTCCCATCACCAGCTATGAGATCATCGACGACCATACCATCGTCATGAAGCTCGACAAACCGTTTACCCCGATGCTGAACAATCTGGCGATGTTCAGCGCCTCCATCCTACCCGCCAAGCTGGTCGAGGCGCAGGGTGCCGCGTTCTTCGAGCATCCCATCGGATCAGGCCCGTTTGTGCTCAAGAGCTGGTCGCGTGGCCAAAGCCAGGATTTTGTGAAGAACCCCTTCTTCTGGGAGAAGGGCAAGCCCAGCATCGATGGCGCACGGATCGAGATCGTGCCAGAGGACAACTCTCGGGTTCTGAAGCTCAAGGCAGGTGAACTGGATGCGATCGTGGGCATCCCCTTCAACCAGGCCGATACCTTGAAGTCCGATCCAAACATCAACGTGAAAGTGGCACCGGTGTTCCGGGTGGACATGGTTCAGCTCAACACAACCAAAAAGCCGTTCGACGATCAGCGTGTTCGCCAGGCACTGAACTATGCCATCGACAAAAACGCTCTGGTCAAAGGCGTGCTGCGCGGCAACGGAACGGTTGCCAATTCGGCGATGCCGGTGATGGCCTACCACAACACGGACCTGAAGCCGTATCCGCTCGACCTGACCCGGGCGAAGGCACTTTTGGCTGAAGCAGGCCTTCCCAATGGTTTCAAAACCACGATGCTGGTCGCAGCAGGCGACGTGACGCGGCGCCAAGCCGCCACCGTCATCCA
>JBBROR010000412.1:0-2832 GCA_038229175.1 Acetobacterales bacterium
CACGGCGCTTACGGCAAGCCTTGCGATCGGCGGGTTGGGGGGATTCTGGCTGGCTTCGAGGGTGCTTGGCCGCGGGGCCGACCCGTTCCGGATGGCCTGCGCGGGCGCGTTGGTGGGCATACCGGCGTTCCTGTCGGTGATTGCGGCCGCTGAGTTCGGCTCGGCTGTCATGTTCGGTGCCGGCGCGCTGTTCATCGGCTTTGGCGCGGGCATGTTCGGCCATGGGACGCTGACGGCTACGATGAACCTGGCGCCGAAGGGGCAGAGCGGGCTCGCGTTAGGCGCATGGGGCGCGGTGCAGGCGACGGCCGCGGGGATTGCGGTGGCGTTGGGCGGCATCATCCGCGACGTGGTGGCCGGGTTTCCCGCCATATTCGTGATGGGCCCGGCAACCGGCTATGTTGCCGTCTATGCGCTTGAAGTGGTGTTGTTGCTGGTGACGCTGATCGCGATGCTGCCTTTGGTGCGACCACGGGCTACGGTGGCGGGTGTGCTTTCACAGGCCCGGATCTAACCCACGGCTTTACCACGGATGTCGTGCCCCAACAGTTTGTGGGTGTCAAAACCTTCGCCGCGCCGGTATTCTGACTCACCCGCGCGACAGATGAACGAGGCGCGGCACAGTTCGGGGAGCGCTTAGCGTGAGCACCACAGAGTCGATAAAGAAGCCGGTTCGTGGCCGGCTGTTCTTTGCCAATCCGGGTCCTACCAACATTCCTGAAAGCATCATGCGCGCGGTGGCGCAGCCGACGGTAGATTTTATGAGCGCGCCGTTTCTGGCCGTGTACGACAACTGCATGGCGGGGCTAAAGCGAATTCTGAAAACGAAGCAGCACATCTTTTTCTACACCGCCTCGGGCCATGGCGCCTGGGAGGCAGCCTTGGTCAACGTGCTGTCGCCCGGCGACACGCTGCTGATCGTGGAGACTGGCTATTTCTCGATGGGCTGGGCCGAAATGGCCGAGGCACTGGGCTTGAAGATCCAGACGGTCTCCGCTGATTGGCGCCGTGGTGTTGATGTCGCGGCTGTGGCCGCGGCTTTGGCTGCCGACACGGATCATAAGATCAAGGCGGTGGGCGTGGTCCATAACGAGACCGCCACTGGGGTGGCACTGTCGTTGCCGCCGATTCGTGCCGCGATGGACGCGGTGGAGCACCCCGCTCTGCTGCTGGCCGACACGATTTCGTCGCTGTGCTGCTTTGATTTCCGCATGGACGAGTGGGGCATCGATGTTGTGGTGGGCGGCAGCCAGAAGGGGCTGATGCTGCCGACCGGCATGAGCTTCACCGGCGTGTCCGACAAGGCGTTGGAGGCGCACAAGACCTCCACGATGCCGAAGCACTATCTGAACTGGACGGCGATGATGGGTCGTCGGCACAAAAGCTTCATCGGCACGGTTCCGATCACCTTCTTCTATGGCCTGGCCGAGTCGTTGCGGCTGCTGGAGGAGGAGGGGCTGGATCAGGTCTTTGCGCGCCACCACCGCCTGGCGGAGGCCACGCGCCGCGCCGTGCGGGCGTGGTCGGGCAACAATGGGCCGCAGCTGTTCTGCCTCGACCCCTCCCGCTATTCAGATTCGGTGACGGCCATCATGGTGCCGGAGGGTTTCAACGCGGAAGAACTCCGCAAGGTGTGCTTTGAACGGTTCAACGTCTCGCTCGGCGGCGGGCTCGGCCCGCTTGGTGGCAAGGTCTTTCGAATTGGCCATATGGGCGACCTCAACGAGCCGATGATCCTTGGCACGTTGGCGGCTGTTGAGATGGGGCTGTCGATCTGCGGTATTCCGCACGCCAAGGGCGGGGTGGACGCGGCGATGGCTTACCTGGCCGAGATGCCGGTGGAGATGGCCAACGCGGCCTGACAAAACCCGAGTCTGTCGCCAGACTGATCGCCGCCGCTCCCTGGAGTGGCGGCGATGTCGTTTTCCAGACACCGTGTGGCAGTTTTCGCACGCTTGTCGGAACCGCTTGAGAGGGCGCGGAATAGCGCCTATGTTCCTGTTTCGTTCGTGATGCGCGAAGTGCTGGAATTCTCTGGCATTTTGCTGCATATTGTGTCCGCCTCCGTCGGCTTCGCTACATGTGGTGTCATTTTCATTGACGCCTGGAAGCGATTGGGGTGAATAGAGAGATGGAAATGACCGTGGCCGAAGGAAATAATGCCGTGCTCGACGCCGTACAGATGCAGGGCCGTCATCAGGTCCGAGTGGATCGGTCGCGCGACGCGCTGATCACCGATTTCGGCCGCGCAACCCTGGATGATCGGTATCTGATGCCCGGCGAGGGCTACCAGGACCTGTTCGCCCGGGTGGCCAGCTTCTATGGCGACGATGGCGCGCATGCGCAGCGGATCTATGACTACATCAGCAAGATGTGGTTCATGCCGGCAACGCCCGTGCTGTCCAACGGCGGCACCCAGCGCGGCCTGCCGATCTCCTGCTTCTTGAACGAGGCCTCGGACAGCCTTGATGGGATCGTCGATCTTTGGAACGAGAACGTGCAGCTGGCTTCCAAGGGCGGCGGCATCGGCAGCTATTGGGGCAACCTGCGCTCGATCGGCGAGAAGGTTGGGCTGAACGGCAAGACCTCGGGCGTGATCCCGTTCATCCGGGTGATGGACAGCCTGACGCTTGCGATTTCCCAGGGCTCGCTGCGGCGTGGGTCGGCGGCGGTTTATCTGCCGGTGTCGCATCCGGAGATCGAGGAGTTCATCGAGATCCGACGCCCGACGGGTGGCGATCCGAACCGGAAAGCGCCGAACCTGCATCATGGCATCCTTATTCCGGACAGCTTCATGCGCTGCGTGGAAGCCGATGAGGAATGGGGGCTGAC
>JBBROR010000413.1:0-2828 GCA_038229175.1 Acetobacterales bacterium
GTCGGGCAAGGTGCAGCTGGGCGCCGACGCTTTGAACAGTCTGGTCGGCAACGAGAAGGCGGCCGAGATCACGGCCACCTGCTCGGCCGCGCTGCCGTTCATCGAGGAGACCATCGCCCGCGAGAGAATTGACTGCGACTACGCGCGCGTGGGCCGTTTCACCGGCGCCTGCACGCCCAGGCAGTTCGAGACGCAGGCGGGCAACGTGGCCGGCATGGCCACGATGAGCGGCCTGCCCGCGCGCATGGTGCCGCGGGCCGAGCAGCGCGACTTCATCGGCAGCGACTTCTATCATGGCGGCATGCTGTCGGACGCCACCGGCAGCCTGCACCCTGGCAAATATGCGCGGGGCTTGGCTGCGGCGGCGGAACAGGCCGGTGCCGTGCTGGCGGATCAGGCCCGCGTGACGGGCGTGACGCGTGATGGGCCCGGCTTTCGGGTGGCGACCGAGCGGTTCGAGATACGCGCCGATGCGGTGCTGACCGCCACCAACGGCTACTCGCTGGGGCCTGGCAATGCGAGCGCCATGCCGTGGCTGGCGCGGCGGCTGGTGCCGGTGGCGAGCTACATCATCGCCACCGAACAGATGCCGCGCGAGACGATTTTGCGCCTTTTCCCGAAGCTGCGGATGATGGGCGAGACGCGGCGGGTGCTGAACTATTTCCGGCCGTCGCCGGATGGCACGCGCGTGATCTGGGGCGGACGCGCCAGCTTTCGCTCGGTAAGCGCGACGCAGGCGGCGCCGGCGCTGCATGCCGCGATGACGCAGGTTTTCCCGGAGCTGGCGGCCACACGCATCACCCATGCCTGGAACGGCAACGTGGCGTTCACCTTCGACCACCTGCCGCATATCGGGGTGCAGGACGGCGTGCATTACGCGGCGGGGTGCCAGGGGAGCGGGGTCGCGATGGCGACGTGGCTGGGGCACAACGTGGCGCTGAAGATGGCCGGTGCGACGAACACGGCGTTCCCGCTGGATGGCCTGCCGTTTGCGACACGGCCCTTCTACAACGGCGACCCTTGGTGGGTGCTGCCCGTCATCGGCACCACCTACCGACTGCGGGACCGGATCGATCGGGCTAGGATTTCAAACACATCATGATCTAGAGCGTGATGATTTTGAGTAGAATCAAAATCATGACGCTCTAACTTTTGTTTTACCGATCACGTTCATGCGCTTGGGTGAAGCAACCCAAACGCATCATGATCTAATCGGCCGATTCGGCTTCGCGTTCGGCGAGGTCGGGCAGCAGCGGCAGCAGCGTCTTGAGGTTGCGATCGACCTTGCAGACCAGATAGCGCGCGTTCGCGGCCGGTGGGTCGGCTTCAGTTTGGTCGGGCAGCCCGTCAGGGCCGAGCCTGAGCGCGGAGAGTCCAAGATCGGCGTAGATCTTCAGCAGGCGCGGCCCGGCGCGCCACACGGCGGGGTCCAGCCCGTCCTGCGCCGCAAGATCGCGGAGGCGCCAGATTGCCGATGTCTGATCGCCCGGCGCACCCACGGGATCGCCGAGGGCCAGCATCACGCCGCCGATCTTGCGATAGGCAATGGCGGCCCGGTTCGACTCGCCCCAGACAACGCCGTCGGCGTCGACCGGCGGCATGGCGCCGAGGGCTGCGTAGCGAAGCCGGGTGTCGGGCGTCCAGGCCAGGGCCTTCACGCGGCCGGGATGCAGGAGCCGGCCGATCGCCACCAGGCCAATGGCCACGGTGAACGCCACGGAGGCGCGCAGCGAGTTCGGTACGTCCGGTGACAGGATCACCTGCCACCAGCTGTCATTGTCGAGCCACCTGATATGCGGCTCGAACGCAGACAGCAGGATTACGCACACGGCCAGAGCCAGCAGCGGCAAGGCTGTGGCGGCCTGGATCGGGCCATCGAACACCCGCGCCTTGCGGTAGAACGCATTGCGGAACGGCAGCAGCAGGACAGCCGAGCTCACCAGCAGGCCGGGCACCCAGAAGCGCTCGCCTTGTGCCGCGGTGTAGCCGGCGGCCACCAGCAGCAGCGCGATGGTGGCCCCCCAGGCGAGCGAGACGCGCTGTGCCAGTTTCAAGGCCAGCACGATCAGCGCGGCCCCGATCAGCGAGGGCAGGAACTCGCCGGCGGTTTCGGCCACCTGGGCGAAATCCGGGTCGATCCAGGAGAAATCCGGCCGGGCCTCGATGACGCCGATGCACAGCAGCAGGGCGCCGCATAGGGCCACGGCACCGGTGGCGGCGGCGACGGCGAAATCCGGCTCGGACACGCTGGTGAGGGTGCGAACGCCGGTCACGCGCGCGGCGCTGGCCATGAAGCCCTTGCCGCGCAGCAGGATCTCGTTGCCGGTGAACAGGCCGCCGGCGAGAAAAAGCGGAATGATGTAGTAATAGAGGCGAAACACAACGATGGCGCCGAGGATCTGCGGCGGCTCCAGATAGGGCGACAGGCCCAGCAGCATGGCGGTGTCGAACACGCCAAGCCCGCCCGGCACGTTGGCGGCCAGACCCGCGGTGTAGGAGGCGAGATAGACGCCCAGGAAACGCAGATAGTTCAGGCCGGCCGCCGGGGGCAGCAGCGCGTGCATGATGGCGGCGGTGACAGCGACGTCGACCGTGGCCAGCGCCACCTGCAGCAGCGCCATCTTCCAATGCGGCAGCTCGATCTCGTGGCCGAACAGCCTGATGGTGCCAAGGAACTTGGCGAGCATCACGTAGGTGGTCACCAGCGCCCACATCAGCGCGCCCACGCCATACAGGATGGGCAACGGCACGGTGTTGCCGAAGAACGGCACGGCTTCCGGCTCGGTAAAGAGAATGAGCCCGCCGAGCACGCCGGCGCCGAGGCCGAA
>JBBROR010000414.1:0-2814 GCA_038229175.1 Acetobacterales bacterium
CAACGAAGTCGAGTTTGTTTTTGAGTAATCATCTCCCTCCCAAATCCATGAACCCACATTTACTTTCAACTGCCGCCAAAATGACTCTAAAAACACACCTCTCGCTTTTCATCTCCGCCGCGCTGATCGCGCCGTCGGCATTCAGTGCCGAGACGCCATCTGCGCCTCAATCCACCGGCCTGCCCGTCACGCTCTCGCTGGATAAACCCGGCTACGTCACTGCCGTCATCGAGCGTGCGGATGGCCGGCGGGTCTTCAATCTGGCCAGCGAGGTGAAGGCTCAGGCGGGCCCGCTCAAGTTCAACTGGGACTTCTATGACGTGGGTGTGCAGAAGGGCGAGAAGGAGCCTTACACGCGGACGCTGGTGGAGCCGGGCACTTACACGGTGCGCGGGCTGGTGCATGATGGCATCGACCTGCGCTATGAGATGTCGGTCTATAGTCCCGGCACGCCGCCGTGGAAGACGGAGGACACCTCGGGGACATGGATGGGAGACCATGCCGCGCCGAGCGATGTGCTGTATCTGGCGCAGGGCCCGGATGGCTCGCCCGCCATGGTGTTGGCCACCTCCTGCGCGGAGAGCGGCCATGCGTTGGCTTACGCGGATTTGAGCGGGAAGAAGTTCAAGGGCATCAACAGCGATAACTTCAATGGTGCCAAGGCTATCGCCAGAGACGTGGCGCCGGGTGCTGAGTCGAGCGTCGTCTATTTCGTGAATAACCGCGGCCTGTGCGCGGGCCTGACGGAGAAGGGAAAGCATCAGGTGCTTTTCAAATACACGCCGAAGAAGCCGTATCCGATCATTGATGAATATGGCTTTCTCGACCTCGCGGTGCGTGGGGGCGTGGCCGTGATCTCGAACACCGACAATCGGGATAACATCGACACCACAACGGGGAACCTGCTCGTCGTGGACATCGCAAAGAAAACGATGCTGGCGAACCTCGAAACCGGTCCCAGCCGGGGCGTGGCCTTTGGTCCAGACGGCAAGCTCTACGCGATCATCGGTCAGGCGGTCGTGCGCTATGGTCTTGATGCGGGCGGGGCGCTGACGAAGGAGGCCGAAGTCATCACCGGGTTGGTGGAGCCGCGTCGCCTGCGCTTCGATGCGGCGGGCAATTTCTACGTCGGAGAATGGGGCACGCGGCATCAGATCAAGGTCTTCGATAGGACGGCGAAGCTAGTGCGAACGATCGGCAAAGCCGGCGGGCCGCAGATCGGCAAATACGACGAGGAGCGCATGGATCGGCCGGACGGCATGGCCGTGGATGCGCAGGGTCAACTCTGGGTCGCGGAGAATTCCCATGTGCCGAAGCGCATCAGCCTGTGGAATGCGGGCACGGGAAAATTCATCCGCGCCAGCTACGGCGGACCGCAGTATGGCGGCGGCGGCACGATCGATCCGGTGGACAAGACGATCTTTTACTACCCACACGCCGTGGCTCCGATGGAGAAGGCCTCCATGGCCTTCAAGCTGGACTGGGCCACCGGACAGAGCCGCTTGACCCACATCCTGACTCGCACGCCGCTGATGGGTCGTCAGTTGAGCCAGAAATGGGAAGGCATTGATCTCACCGCGCCCGCCACGCCGGAACCCAAGTTCTACCAGTTCGATGCGGTCTTCAGCAATCGGCTGCTGCCTGCGCCCGGCCTATCCGTGACCACGGGCGGGCATCGCTATTTGTTCAATCGCGCAGGGCGGGCGGACCAGCCGACGTATACGGTAATCTGGCGCTGGGATGAGGGGAAGGATGACATGGCGGTGCCCGTGGCGATCATTGCCGGCACGGGCAACATGTTCAGCGAACGCGGCGAGGGTCAGATATTTGATCGGGCGGATTTCAAGGACGCGATCCGGGCGGAGAAAGCCAAACATGAGGCCAATCGATTCATCTGGAGCGATCTCAACAGCGATCAGAAGGTGCAGCCGGAGGAAGTGAAGTTTTACACCAGCCCCGGCGGCCCGGGCGGTCTCGTCGGTATCTATCTCGACACAGATCTTTCCTTCGCTGGCGGCCATCTCACGGGCGGTCGCTACCCCGCGCCCACGCTCGATGCGAAGGGTGTTCCGACGTGGGATCTAAGCAAGATCACGTCGCTCGGAAAGGTGGACCCGGCACTGTGGAATGGTCAGTATGGCCCGCCGTTACTGGGACGGGAATTCACGGTCGTCGGTGCCGGGGGCTGGGAGTATTTCAACCCGCCGCAGGGCTACCGCAAGGATGGCACGCTCGCGTGGATGTATCGCTACTACGACCAATGGCGCCTGCCGCAGTTTCCGGGGCAACTCGTGGCGGGCGCGGGCAGCATGGGCCGCATGGTCACGCCGCCCCGGGGCGAGGCGGGCGACATTTGGGCGACCTCCAGCGAGAAGGGAGGCGCCTATCTCCTCACCGCCGATGGGTTGTTTCTCAAGACGCTCGGAGGTGATGTGCGCACGACGCCGCTCTGGCGTTTCCCCAAAGCCGAACGCGGCATGTCCGTGGACGGTGTGAGTTGGGAGGATGAGTGTTTCTTTCCCACGATCAATCAGACGGCCGACCGCGAAATCTATGTCGTCACCGGCAAGGAACACGTCAGCATCAATCACCTCACGGGCTTGGAGACGGTTAAACGCCAGAATTGGGGCACGATCACGGTCACACGCGCCATGCTGGCGGGGTTGCCCGCGACGTTGACCGAGCCGGTGCAGAAACAAGTGCGCCGCACTCTCGAAGTAACAGCCGGTGGCAAAGGCCCGACCGTTGATGGCAAACTGGAGGATTGGCCGACCGCCGAGACCGCCTGGGCGCAGATCGATCCCCGAACGAAGG
>JBBROR010000415.1:0-2806 GCA_038229175.1 Acetobacterales bacterium
CGACGCGAAGCTGGATGCCGACCTCGCCGCCATCGACATCCCCCCCACGGAAGACACCCGCGCCACCGCCCGCGCCTTGTTCGCCCGCGTGCTGGACCTGCCCGGCGGCATGCGCATCGGCACTATTCATGCGTTCTGCCAGTCCCTGCTGCGCCGTTTTCCCCTTGAAGCCCAGCTTTCCCCGCATTTTACGCTCGCCGACGAACGCGACAGCGCCATCGCCTGGCAGGACGCCCGCGAGACGATGCTGGCACAAAGCCACACGCCCGAGCGCCGCGAAGCCCTGGAAACTCTCGCAGGCATGGCCGCTTTGGCCGATTTCGGAAAGCTGGTGGAAACCCTGCAGCGCGATCGCATGCGGCTGGAGGACGTGTCGCGTCACCCCGATGTCAGCGCCGCCCTGCGCCGCATCCTCGGCGCCACCACGCCCGGCAGCCTGCATGATGATCTCCGATGGGGGGATGAATTCGCCCTTCGTCGGCTGTTCGAAACGGTGGCCCAACGCAGCTCCCCCGCCTCGCAGGACAAGGCCAAGCGCATCGTTGACTGGCTAACGCTGGACGAGCCCGATCGCACCACCAACTGGGAGGGGTGGCGCTGCGAGTTTATGACCGCCACTGGCCCCCGCTTGCTCGGCGCCTTCGTGCCGACCGCGCGCCAAACCCAGTTCGACGACCTCGAAGCGCTCATCACCGCCGAGCAAGTCCGCATCCAGCGCATCGAGGATGGCTGGGCCGCCCATAAAGTGGCCGAGTTATCAAAAGCCCTGCTGTCGCTGGCCGTGCCCGTCACCCAGGCCTACGCCCGCGAAAAAACCGCCACGGGCATGCTCGACTACGAAGACCTGATCGGCCGCACCGCGCAACTGCTGGTCAACCCCGGCGCCGCCTGGGTGCTCTACAAGCTGGACGGCGGCCTGGACCATCTGCTGCTGGACGAGGTGCAGGACACCGCCCCCGCGCAATGGCACATCGCAGGCCAGCTCACCGCCGAGTTCTTCGCCGGCGCCGGCACCCATCCGGACACCAAACGCACCGTCTTCGCCGTCGGCGACCGCAAGCAATCCATATACGGCTTCCAAGGCGCCGACCCCGACGCGTTCGAAGCCTGGCGCGCCCGCCTTCGCCAACGCGTTCAAAACGGCGGCGAGGTTTGGGAGGACGTCACCCTCGACGTCTCGTTCCGCTCCACCGCCCCCGTCCTCGCATTGGTGGACGCCGTCTTCGCGCAACCGCTGGCGGCCGAGGGCGTCACCGGCGGCACCGAACTGCGCCACATCGCCGACCGCGCCGGCCATGCCGGACGCTGCGAGCTGTGGCCGCTGACGCCAAAGCCCGAGCCGGTCCCCACAACGCCCTGGTCCATCCCCAACAGCAACCTCACGCAATCCAGCGCCATGCAGCGCCTGGCCGACGCGCTGGCCGAATGGATCGCCGCCCAGATCAGCCGCGGCGACATCCTCGAAAGCAAGGACCGCCCCGTCACCGCCGGCGATTTTCTCGTTCTTGTCCGCCGCCGCAACGCCTTCCCCGCCGCCCTCGTTCGCGCCCTGAAAATCCGCGGCGTGAAGGTGGCGGGCCTGGACCGCATGGTGCTGACCGAACAACCCGCCGTGGCCGACGTCCTGGCGCTCTGCGATGCCCTGCTTTTGCCGCAGGACGATCTGTCACTCGCCTGCGTCCTGACCTCACCACTCGGCGGCCTCAGCGACGACCAGTTGATGGAACTAGCCATGCCGCGGAATGGCGACCTCTGGCACGCCCTGCAAGCCAGCACCGACCCCGCCTGCATCGAGGCCGCCGCCTTCGTCGCCGCCCTGCTGCGCCGCGTCGATCACGTCGCCCCGCACGCGCTGATCAGCGAGGCGCTCGGCCCGCTCGGCGGCCGCGCCCGCCTGCTCGCCCGCCTCGGCCCGGAAGCCGCCGAACCGCTGGACGAACTGCTGGCCGCTTCCCTGCGCCACGCGCAATCCCACCCGCCCTCGCTGCAAGGCTTCCTCCATTGGCTCCGCCAATCCGCGGCCGAGGTAAAGCGAGAGCCGGAAGGCCCCAGCGGCGACGGCTTCGACGCCGTGCGGATCATGACGGTGCACGGCGCCAAGGGCCTGCAGGCCCCCATTGTCATCCTGCCCGACACCACCGGCCTGCCGCCAGACGACGAAAAAATCCTCTGGGCGCCCGACCCGGACAGCAATTCCGGCCAACATCTGCCCATCTGGGTGCCGCGCGACGCCCAAAGCTGCGACGTGGCACGGGATCTGCGCACCACGCTGTCCACCCGGCAGGCGCAGGAGCAGAACCGCCTGCTCTACGTGGCCCTCACCCGCGCCGAGGACCGGCTGCTGATCTGCGGCTGGGAAACCAATCGGGCGCAGGACACCACCTGGTATGCCCATGTGAAAAACGGCTTCAATCATATGCACGCCGAGGCCAGGCCGTTCGACGCCATCGCCACCCCCTGGGACGGCGAAACCCTGTGTGTGGAGTCGTCGCAGACCGCCACCGCCGAACCGCCACGCCAGCGCCACCAGACAACGATGGAATCCCTCCCCGCCTGGGCCGGCACCGCACCGCTCTGGCGCCCCGAACCGCCACCGTCCGAGCCGGCCCTGCCCAGCCCGCTCGCCCCCAGCCGCCCCACCGGCGCCAATCTCGGGCCAGTGCCACAGGCCGCCTCGCCGTTGGGTGAACGCGACAGTGGCGGAAAACGATTCCAGCGCGGCCAACTCGTGCACAGCCTGCTCCAACACCTTCCGGACCTCCCCGCCGATGAACGTCACGCCGCCGCCGCCCATCACGCTGCCCGC
>JBBROR010000416.1:0-2798 GCA_038229175.1 Acetobacterales bacterium
CTGCGCGCCGAGGGCCACGAAGACATCATCCCGTTCTTCGCCCTGCCGCCGCGCGGCACCACCACCGCCCCCATCGCCTACCTCGCTTCCACCTTCACCTACCAGGCCTATGCCGGCCACGCCCGCTTCAACGTGGACGACGCCTTTCGCGCCCGTATTGCCGCCTGGGGCGCCCGCCCACAGCACCCGGAACACAATCCGGAATACGGCTGGTCCACCTACAACCGCCACCCCGACGGCACCGGCATCAGTCTCTCGTCCCTGCGCCGCCCCATGCTCAATCTCCGCCCCGGCTTCCTTACGTTCAACGACCCGAAGGGCAGCGGCCTTCGCCATTTCTCCGCCGACAGCCATCTCACTGACTGGCTCGAATCCAACGGCCACGAATTCGACGTCATCACCGACCACGACCTGCACCGCGAAGGCGCCGCCCTGCTCGCCGGCTACAAATGCGTCCTCACCGGCAGCCACCCCGAATACCACACGCCGCAAACGCTCGACGCCCTCGGCGACTACATCGGCACCAGCGGCCCCGGTGGCACCGGCGGCCCCGGTGGCACCGGCGGCAGACTCTGCTACCTCGGCGGCAACGGCTTCTACTGGCGCATCGCCGTATCCGAACAAATCCCCGACATCCTCGAAGTCCGCCGCACCGAAGGTGGCATCCGCGCCTGGGACGCAGCGCCGGGCGAGGCCTACCACCAACTCGACGGCGGCTATGGCGGCCTCTGGCGCCGCCTCGGCCGCGCCCCCCAAAAACTCGCCGGCGTCGGCTTCTCCTCGCAAGGCCTGTTCGAGGGCTCCTATTACCGCCGCCTCCCCGCCTCGCACGCCCCCGAAACCGCCTGGATCTTCGACGGCATCACCGACGAGCTGATCGGCGATTTCGGCCTCTCCGGCGGCGGCGCCGCAGGCTTCGAACTCGACCGCGCCGACCAGCGCCTGGGCTCGCCCCCCAACATCGTCATCCTCGCAAGGTCCGAGGGCCACCAGCCGCATTACGTCGCCGTGCCCGAGGAACTGCTGAGCCACGTCAACACCGTCACCGGCGAAGCCCCGCGCGACCTGATCCGCGCTGAGATCATCTATTTCAACACCGTGGCGGGAGGCGCGGTCTTCGCCATCGGCTCCATCACCTTCTGCGGCAGCCTGTCGCACAACGCCTACGACAACAACGTCTCGCGCCTGCTGGGCAACGTTGTCAGTCGTTTCGTCGCCTGACCGAGCAACCCTGCCAGCCGTCCAGACAAGAGATGGGTAAAGGCAGAACGAAAAGAGAAAAGGCGATGTTTGCGCAACTTTCTGCAGAAGTTACTGTCAGGCTAAGTATCGCGCCCTTGCAACACGCTCGTTGACAGCCTTGCACCCTATTTTTATTCCGCTTGGCTCACCGGCGATTCCGGCTACGCTTGGATACGCAGACGCAACCAGGGAGGTAAAAAAGAATGAAACGCAGAACACTGCTCACCACCGCCGCGGCCGCAACCCTCGCCCGCCCCGCATTGACGCAACCAGCCTTGGCCCAACCTTTCGTGGCGACATCCGCCTCTCGCGTGCTGCGCTTCGTGCCCCAGGCCAACCTTTCCAGCCCCGACCCAATCTGGACCACCGCAGACGTCACCCGCAATCACGCCTACATGATCTACGACACGCTCTACGGCGTGGACACCACGCTGACCCCCAGCCCGCAGATGTGCGCCGGGCACGAACTGTCAGACGACAAGCTCACCTGGCGTTTTACTCTTCGCCCCGGGCTTGCCTTCCACGACGGCACCCCGGTCCGCGCCATCGACTGCACCGCCTCCATCACGCGGTGGGGCAAGCGTGACGGCTTCGGCCAGATCCTCGCCGCCCGGCTCGACGAAATGAAGGTCATCGACGACAACCGCTTCGAGCTGCGCACCAAGAAACCCTTCCCCCTCATGCTGCTGGCCCTCGGCGCCAACTCCTGCTTCATCATGCCGCAACGCGTCGCCGCCACAGACGCCTTCAAGCAGATCGACGATTTCACCGGCAGCGGCCCCTTCAAATTCCTCCGCAACGAATGGGTCTCCGGCTCCAAATCGGTCTATGCCCGCAACGAGGCCTATGTGCCCACCACGGGAAAACCAGACTTCAGCGCCGGGGCGAAAGTGGTAAACTTCGACCGCGTCGAATGGAACATCATTCCAGACGCCGCCACCGCCGCCGCCGCCCTGCAAAGCGGTGAGGTCGACTGGGTGGAACAGCCGCTGATCGACCTGGTGCCGAAGCTGAAATCCAGCCGCGGCGTCACCGTCCAGAAATTCGACCCCTTCGGCGTCGTGGGCGTGGTGGTCTTCAACCATCTGAACCCGCCGTTCGACAATCCCAAACTGCGCCGCGCCTTGCTCCCAGCCCTGGACCAGACCGTCTATCTGCAGGCCGTGATGGGCGACCAGGCCGAATTCGTCCACACCGGCGTCGGCGTCTTCGCGCCGGGAACACCTCTGGACAACCAGGCCGCGCTCAGCACCCTCACCGGCCCGCGCGACCTCGCTCTGGCCCGCAAGCTCGTCTCCGAATCCGGCTACAAAGGCGAGAAAGTCGTCCTCCTCTGCCCCACCGACTACCCCACGCTCAATGCCGTCGCGAACATGACGCGCGAGCTTTACGTCCAGGTCGGCCTCAACGTCGATTTCGTCACCACCGACTGGGGCACGCTGGTCGCCCGCCGAGCCAGCCAGGAGCCGGTGGAAAAAGGCGGCTGGAGCACATTCTGCACCTCCGCCCAAGGTTTCCAGCTCGCCAACCCCATCGCCAACAACATGATCCGCGGC
>JBBROR010000417.1:0-2772 GCA_038229175.1 Acetobacterales bacterium
CCGCGTCCACCGAGCCGGATTCCACGATCCGCCCGGCATACATCACCGCTATCCGGTCCGCCAGGCCGGCCACCACGCTGAGATCATGCGTGATCCACAGCAGCGAAGTGCCCCGCTCGCTGGCCAATTTCTGCACCACCGCCAGAATCTGCGCCTGGATGGTGACATCCAGCGCCGTGGTCGGCTCGTCGGCTATGATCAGCGCCGGGTTGTGCAGCAGCGCGATCGCAATCGCCACGCGCTGGCGCATGCCGCCGCTGAACTGATGCGGATACGCGGACAGCCGTTCCTCCGGGCTTGGAATGCCAACCTGGCCCAACGCGTCGCGGCTGCGCTTGCGGGCCTCGGAATGGGAGACGCGCTCATGCGCCTGGATGGTCTCGATCATCTGCGTGTCGATGCGCAGAACCGGATTGAGCGTCATCATCGGGTCCTGAAAGATCATCGCGATATGCCGCCCGCGCAGTTTGCGCAGCTCCGGCTCGGGCAGCCCCACCAGCTCGCGGCCCTGGAATTTGATGCTGCCCGACGATATGCGGCCCGGCGGGTCGATCAGCCCGATGATCGAAAACCCGGTAACGGACTTGCCAGAGCCAGACTCGCCCACCAGCCCGAGCACCTCGCCCCGCCCCACTGAAAGCGTCACCCCGTCCACCGCGCGCAGCACACCGGCGCGGGTGTCGAAATCGGTATGCAGGTCACGCAGTTCGAGTGTGGGTGCGGCATTGCTCATCGTTGCAGCCTTGGGTTCAGCACGTCGCGCAACTGATCGCCGACGAGGTTGATGGCCATGATGGTGATGAGCAGCGCGATGCCGGGATAGAAGCTGATCCAGTATTTGCCCGACAGCATATACTGGTAGCCATTGGCGATCAGCAGGCCAAGCGACGGCTCGGTGATGGGCACGCCCAATCCCAGAAAGCTCAGCGTGGCCTCAAGGGCGATGGCGCGGGCCACCTGGATGGTGCCGATGACGATCAGCGGCGGCAGGCAGTTCGGCAGCAGATGCCGAAAGATCACCCGCCAACGCGGCAGGGCCAGGCACTCCGCCGCCTCGATATACTCACGGGCACGCTCGGACAAAGCCGCCGACCGAGCGGTGCGCGCATAGCTGGCCCATTCCACGATCACCAGCGCCAGCATCACGTTCACCACGCCCTTGCCCAGAAACGCCAGGATCATCAGGGCCACCAGGATGGCGGGAAACGAAAGCTGCAGGTCCACCAGCCGCATGATCGAAGCCTCGATCCGCCCACCGGCATAGGCCGCCGTCAGGCCCAGCGCCGTGCCAATGATCCCGGCCACAAAGGCCGAGCCGGCGCCCACCGCCAGCGAGATCCGCAGGCCGTAGAGAATGCCGGACAGCATGTCCCGCCCCTGGTCGTCGGTCCCAAGCCAGAATTTCAGCCCATCCGCAGACGCCGACCCAGGCGGCAGGCGGCCGTCCATGATGTCGAGCTGTGCCAGGTCATACGGGTTCTGCGGCGCGATCAGCGAAGCGGTGACCGCCAGCAGCACGATCACGGCAATCACGACCAAAGCCGCCAGCGCCACTTTGTTCGCGGCAAAATCCGACAGCACGCGCCGGAACGGGGATTGCTCCATCAGGCGCGCCCCCCAAGACGCACACGCGGATCGAGCACGGTGTAGAGCAGGTCCACCACCAGGTTGATCGTCACGAACAACGCCACCACGATCATGAGGTAGGCCACGATCACCGGCCGATCGAGCACGTTGATGCTGTCGATGATCAGCTTGCCCATCCCCGGCCAGGCGAACACGCTCTCCGTCACCACCGAAAACGCGATGGTGCTGCCAAGCTCAAGCCCCACCACCGTCACCACGGGGATCAGGATGTTGCGCAGCACATGCACAAACACCACGCGGGCCGGCGACAGGCCCTTGGCCCGCGCAAAGCGAATATAGTCCAGCGGCATCGTCTCCCGCACACCGGCCCGCGTCAGCCGCAGCACCAGCGAGATGTTGAACAGCGAAAGGTTCAGCGCCGGCATCAGCAGATGGCGAAACCCGTCTCGCGTCAGGAACGACCATTGCACGCCGAACAGTTCGGCCGTGGTGCCGCGCCCCGAACTGGGCAGCCATCCCAGCGACACGGCGAACACCATGATCAGCATCAGCCCGACCCAGAAGCCCGGCAGCGAAAACCCCAGGATGCTGCCGGCCATCACGCTGCGGCCGGCAAAGCTGTGGGGATAAAGCCCGGCGAACAGGCCCAAGGGAAGCCCCACGAATACGGACATCAGCACCGCCGTCACCGCCAGTTCAAGCGTGGCCGGCATCCGCCCCAGAATCAGCTTCAGCGCCGGCTCGTTGAACACGAAGCTGCGGCCGAGATCGCCCTGCAACGCGCCACGCAGGAAATAATAATATTGCTCCCACAACGGCTTATCCAGGCCAAGCGCCGCTATCGCGCGTGCCCGCTCCGCCTGGTCGGCATCCGGCGAGATCAGGATGTCGATGGGGTTGCCGATTGCGTGCAGGCCCACGAACACGATCGCTGACATCGCCAGCATCACGAAACCAGCCTGAATCAGACGACGTACAAGCCAACCGGTCATTGCAGCATCTCGCCTCTATTTGGACGGACGCAGGTCGAACACGCGGGTTTCCTCATCCGCACGCGGAATATAGGTGAGCCCCGCCTTGGTGGCCCAGGTGTTCTTCTGCTGGTGCAACGGGATCAGCGCCTGGTCGGCCATCACCATCCGCACGCCGTCCATCAGGATCTTCTCGCGGGCCCCATCGTCCACC
>JBBROR010000418.1:0-2764 GCA_038229175.1 Acetobacterales bacterium
GCGCTGCGCTCGTCCAGGCCGTCCAGCAACGTGCCGGCGCAGCCCGCTGCGGTGCAACCGGGCACCGTGGTGCTGGCTTTTTCGCCGTTTTTCAGGGTGTAGAGCACCAGCCCGGGGGGTGCCGCCGCCAGCCCTACCGCCGTCAGCTCGCTCGCAACCAGGCTGCGTCTGAAGTCGGCCAGGCTGCGCTCGTTGTGCAGCCAGGCCTGCGCCCCAGCCTCGAAGGCGCGCACCTCGGGCAGCTGGCGCGCCTGTGCGGCGTCGGCGGCGCGTTGTTGCAGCGCCACTGCGCCCGCGAGCAGGGCCAGCGCGAGCGCGAGGGCCCCGGCCAGGCGCGGATGGGTGCGCAGGGTTTGCAGCAGCTTGGCGGTTCGGGTCATGGCAGCGGCGCTGGGCCGGAAAGTCGAAGGAGGCGGAATTGGCGCAATGGGCAATGGCGGGCGGGCTACCGGCGCCGCAGGCGCTGCAGCAGCCGGTGGGTCAGCGTCTGCGCAAGGCCGGCGCTGCCGCTGCCGTCGACGTCGGCGAAGCAGCGGTGGTGGTCGAAAAACACGTTTTCGGCCGTGGTTTGGACCGACGGCAACGCGCGGATCAGAAAGGCGCGCATCGGCAGCGCGCCCAGTTCGAGTCGGATCGCTTCGCGCAGTTCGCGCGCGGCCCGCAGGTAAGCGCCGGCGTCCATCGCGACATGCCGGCCGTCGGTCACCTCGAGGCACACGATCTGGTTGCTGATGCGGATTTTGTCGAGGGCCATCATGGGTCTTTCAGGGCGCGGGTTGAGCCGCGCCCCAGTGTCGGCCGGCGGGATGCCCGCCGATCGGCCGAACAAGCAGGCAAAGCGGCAAGTGCTTTGCACGCTGCGCCGACCGACGGCCAGGGCGATGCGGGCGGTGCGGCTTTGGCGGCAGAGGCGGCAGAGGCGGCAGAGGCGGCTTTGGCGGCAGACGCGGCTTTGGCGGCTTTAACGGCTTTGGCGATTCGGAGGATTCGGTTGATTCGGGTGAGCGGGCAAATTTCAGCGCTGCAAACCGGTGGCGGACATCGCGGCGCGCCTGCCATGCGGCAAGATCGCGCCCATGACCCACGACACCCCGGACTGGCTGCAACGCGCACGCGAACATTGGCACTGGCGCGGCGCGGTACGCCCGGCGTTTGCCCGGACACCCGGCCCGGGACAGGAGTCGGTGTGGGACTACCCGCGCCCGCCGGCGCTGATGCCCGATGTGCGCGAGGTCAGCGTGATGTGGGACGGCGTGCCGGTCGGGCGCACGCGGCGCGCTGTGCGGCTGCTCGAAACCTCGCACCCACCGTCCTTCTACCTGCCTTGGGCCGATGTCGACCGCAGCCTGCTGGTGCCGGCAGGCGGCGGCTCGTTCTGCGAATGGAAAGGCCCGGCGCGCTACTGGTCGCTGGTGCGCGAAGGCCGCCGGCTCGACGGCATTGCGTGGAGCTACCCGCAGCCGCTGGCCGGCGCCGAATCCATCGCCGACTGCGTCGCCTTCTACGCCGAGGGCTTGCACTGCCGTGTCGGCGGTGCGCCCGTCACGCCGCAGCCCGGCGGCTTTTATGGCGGCTGGATCACGCCCGAACTTGCCGGGCCGTTCAAGGGCGAGCCGGGATCTGCCGGCTGGTGAGTACCGCCAGACCCGGCTGCTGACCGCTGGCAGTGACCGCCTTGGCAGGCGGGGCTGCCCGTTGCGCCCTTGAACGCGACTTGCAGCGGGGCAGAAACCGGCGACCACCCGGCCGAGGCAATTGCTATAAACTGAGGTGATGGGTCATCTGATCAGGACCATTTTGGTCTGGCTTGTCGCGATTGCCATTCCGGCGCAAGGCATGGCTGCGGCCACGGGTTTTCATTGCAGCCCGGGCCACGCCGGCATGCAGACCAGCCAACGCATGACCCAGCCCTTGCCCGAAGCCTCGGCGCCGGCGCATGCAGCGCACGGGCATGCCAGCCACGCTGCACCAAACGCTGATGCGGTGAGCGACAACGGCCCCAGCGCCACGGTGCCCGACACCTCCCGCGCCGGACAGACCAAGGTCGCGGCTGATGCCGTCAAGGGCGCCAAGTCAAGCCTGCAGAAATGCAGCGCCTGTGCGTCTTGTTGCGCCGGCCTGGCGCTGCCCAGCACGGCGATCATGCCGCCGTCCATCGACCCAGCCAGCGCGGTCAGTGTGCTGTCGCAGTCCATGGTTGCCAGCATCTTTCACGACGGGCCCGAGCGCCCACCCCGAATCCTCCACGCGTAATCGGCGGCCCCGATGGCAGGCAGCACCGGCTGCTGACCTGTCCAGTCCAGCAGCTGTTCACAGCTGCCGGCATCGGCCCCCCATGATTTAAACCTGGTTTGCCTCGGCGGCCAGCGCTTTAACTCTGACCCCGCGAGGATTTCATGTTTCAATTTCAATCGGGCCCGCGGCATGCCGCCGGGTCCCCGCTCAAGCCTTTTCGGCCCTTCGCTGCTGCCGTGCATGCCGCGCTGTGCACCACGCTGTGCGGCACGCTCATGACACTGGTCGCGCCTTTCGCCGCCCATGCCCAAGTTCAGGCCCAGATGCAGGTGCAGGCCCAGGTGCCGGGCCAAACGCAGGCCCAGGCGTCGCAGGCCCAGGCGTCGCCGGCCCGCCAGTCCAGCGATCTGCGGCCTGATCCGCTGAGCCCGCAAGCCAGCGTTCCGCCCCTGGTGCACGAGTCCGCCTTTACCCGGTACCGACGCCTGTCCGACGCGCCTGTCGGCTCCTGGCGTGACGCCAACGACAC
>JBBROR010000419.1:0-2762 GCA_038229175.1 Acetobacterales bacterium
CCGCTCGTTTCGTTAAAATTGGCCGCCAGGACTGGTCTGCAAAACTGGTCGCTGGCCGTTATCAGATAAGGCCAGCCCCCGCCAGAACCGCGCCCGCCGCCAGCAGCCATAGCGGATTGAGCCGCGTGGCGATGGCGACCACGGAGGCCAAGGCCACAAGCAGGCCAGAGCCCACCGACGACACCGAATTCTCCACCAGCAAAGCCGCGGCGGCGGCGATCAGCCCGACCGTCACGCAGGTCAACCCGGCCTGGACATGGCCGAGGAAGCGCGCGCCGCGGAAGCGCCGCCAGATGCTGCTCATCGCATAGGCAAGTATGGCCGGCGGTGCCATCAGCGCGCTGCTGGCCACAATTGCCCCGGGCAGGCCAGCCACGCGCCAACCCACCAGCGTGACGACCAGCATATTCGGCCCCGGCGCAGCCTGGGCGAGGGCAAAAAGCCCGGCGAAGGTGCGCGCATCCATCCATTGATGCACGTCCACCACCTCATGCTGGATTTCCGGGATCACGGTAATGACGCCACCGACGGCGATCAGGCCAGCCTTGGCAAACACGCCGGCCAGTGCCACCAAATCCTGCGTGCTCATCGGCGCCACATATGCAGGGCCACACCGATCGGGGCCAGCGCCAACAGCGTGGGTAGCAGCGGCACGCGCAGAACGGCCACCGACGCGAATGCCAGCGTGGCCAAGCCGATCGCCAGCCAATCCCTCCGCCGTGCCATGGGCAAGGCCACCTTCACCGCCATGCCAACCACAAGCGCTGCCGCCACCGACGCCATGCCATGCAGCGCGCCCACCACCACAGGGTGATCGACGACCTGTTCGATTGCGATGCTGATGCAGATCACCAGAACCATCGGGGCGGCGATCAACCCCACCACCGCGGCCAGCGCGCCGGCTATGCCCTGGAACCGGCTGCCGAGTGCCACGGCAAAATTCACGATGTTGGGGCCAGGCACGAACTGGCACATCGCCAGCGCGTCCACGAATTCCTCCTCCGTCAGCCAATGCCGGCCTTCCACCGTCACGCGGCGCGCCCACGGCATGACACCGCCAAACCCGCAGATGCCGATGATGAAGAAGCCGCGCGCGAGATCGATGCTGCCAGGCGTGGCGACGCCTGCGGTGGGCGCACGATAGGGGTTCAAAGCGTCCAGGGGGGCAACACGCGGCTTAGAGCGTGATGATTTTGGGTAGAGGCAAAATCAGCACGCCCTAACCTTAGTTTTATCGATCATGTTCATGCGTATCGGATGAAGCAACCCAGACGCATCATGATCTAGACGAAGGCAAGCGGCAGCACAGAGGCGAGCAGCAGAAGCGCCATCACCAGGTTGAAGATTCGCAGTCGGCGGGGCTTGTGGAGCAGACGTGCCGCGCCGGCGCCGATGCCGACCCACAGCGAGGAAGCCGGAAGCCCCACAATCAACATGATGGCGCTGGTGGCCAGCACCTGTGGCGCCACCGGCGCCTCGGGGCTGATCCAACTTGTGGCGATGGCCACGCACAGCAGCCAGGCTTTCGGATTCAGGACCTGGATCGCAGCGGCTCCAAGCAGCCCCAGGGCCGGCTTCGCAGTGCCGGATTCGGGGGCAGCCACCGGGCCTGTGGCGATCTTGAAGGCCAGATAGAACAGCCACAGGATGCCGAGCCATCGCAGCGATCCCTGTAGGACCGGATAGCGCATCAGCGGCACGGCAAGGCCCAGCCCCACCGCCAGCAGCAGCACGCCGAAGCCAAGCTGAATGCCAAGCACCATCGGGATCACCTTCCGCACGCCATAGCTGGCCGTGGCCGCCGCCAACATGATGTTGTTCGGCCCCGGCGTGAACGTGGAAGCGATGGCAAAGCCGGTGAAGGCGATCAGAGAGATGCTCATGCCAAAAGGTCAACATATCTGCCCTTTATCGGTCACGCTGTTTCAAGGCATGGCTGCCTTGCGCAACATTCATCCAATTGCCCGACGCGTGACGACACGACCGGCCCGTGCGGCGGTGGCCCCCGCCCCATACACGTAGGCGGATTGGCCGGCCACCCAGGTCTCGGCGATACCCTCGGCGGGCAGCGTGGGATTGTCGAAATCGGCGGCGTCTCGCACCGTCTCGGGGTCGAACAGCACCAGGTCGGCAAAGGCGCCGGCACGGATCACGCCGCGATCGGCCAGCCCGAACACATCGGCCACCCGGCCGGTCATCTTGTGCACGGCTGTCTCCAGCGAGAACAGGCCGAGGTCGCGGGCATAATGGCCGAGCACGCGGGGAAATGCGCCCCACAGGCGGGGATGTGGGAAGGCATCGTGCGGCAGGCCGTCCGAGCCGATCATGCTCAGCGGGTGCGCCATGATCCGCTGCACGTCCGCCTCGTCCATCTGGAAATAGATGGCACCGGCCGGCAGCAGGCGATGCGCGGCCGAAACCTGGTCAATGCCCCAGGATGACGCAATGTCGGACAGCCATTTGCCTTGCAGGTCCGGATGCGGAATCGACCAGGTGATCTTCACCGGCACGTTCGGGCGCAGCTTGTCCGGCATCAGCACGGTGGAGCCGGCAACGTAGGGATAAACGTCGAAATCCACCTTTTGGCCGGCGCTGGCCTTCTCGATCAGGGCCAGCGTTTCGGCGGAGCGACCGAAATTATGCGGCATGGTGCATTTGTGGTGGCTGATCACCACCGGGGCGTTGACCGCACGACCGATTTTCAGCGTTTCCTCGATCGACTCGATCACGCCGTCGCCCTCGTCGCGCATATGGGTGACGTA
>JBBROR010000420.1:0-2729 GCA_038229175.1 Acetobacterales bacterium
GATCGGCCCCATGCCCGCCGCCACCTGCGCCCCGGCGCCGCCCGACGATCCGCCCGGCGTGTGCGTGGGTTTCCACGGGTTGCGGGTGATGCCGGTGAGCGGTGAATCGGTGACACCTTTCCAGCCAAACTCCGGCGACGTTGTCTTGCCCAGCAGCACGGCGCCGGCCTCGCGCAGCCGCGCCACCAGCGGTGCATCGGCGTCCTGCGGGGCTGCGGGATCGGTGGTGAGCGAGCCGTAGCGGGTGGGCATGCCCCTGGTGCGGATAAGGTCCTTGATGCCCACGGGGATGCCGTCCATCGGCCCCAGCGCCGCCCCGGCATGATGCCGCGCCTCAGACGCACGGGCGGCTTCCAGGGCGCCCTCGGCATCGACATGGCAGAACGCGTTGAGCGCCTTGCACGCCTCGATGCGCTCCAACACAGCGCCAGCGGCCTCGACCGGGGAGAGCGCACCGCTGCGGAACCGCGAGGCCAATTCAGTTGCGGTCATCTCAGTGAGTGTCATGTCGGTCTCTCCAGGTGCAGAGGCGAACTTGCCAATCGTTTTATGCGGTGTCGGGATGGCAGGCGGAACAATGGCCAGGCGCCACCTGCCGCAGCACCGATGCGGTCTTGCGGCATTGCCGTCTGCGAACAAACCAAACGCGTTCCAGGGCCGGGGGCAGCCTGGCACCGCATCATACGTTGAGCGCCACTCATCCTTCCCCCTCTGGGGATCGTTGGCAAGAGGACGACAGCGGTCTCACGCCGTCCACACAAGCAGTGGGGACATCATGCCGCCAGCAGAAAGTCGGCCACCGCGCGGGTGAACGCCGCTGGCTGTTCCACGTTGGAGATATGCGCCGCATCAAGGAAATTCGTGGTCGAATTGCGGATGGCGGCGTGAATGACCTCACCCGCCTCAGGCGTGGTGGCAGGATCCTTGGCGCCGATGATGATCATGACAGGCGCATCCACGGCGCGAATGCTTTCGCGCTGGTCCATGTCCCGTATGGCTTCGCAGCAGCCGACATAGCCTTCCCGCGGCGTGCGACGGATCATCGCACGCATCCGCTCGATGCTCTGCGGCGCATGTTCGTGGAACGCCTGGGGAAACCAGCGGCTGAGGGTGGGTTCCACCGTTGCCTCCATGCCGCCGGCGCGCGCCAGCCTGATGCGGCCGTTCCACAATTCGGTCGGCCCCATATAGGCCGATGTGTTGGACAGCACGGTCCTGTCCAGTCGCGCGCGCGCATGGGTGAGCAGCCACATCCCCACCATGCCGCCCATCGACAATCCGCAGAAATGCGCCCTGGCAATTCCAAGATGGTCGAGCACGGCCACCGCATCGCGCCCAAGCTGGTCCATGGTGTAGGGGCCCGGGTTCGCGACACTTTGGCCATGACCACGCTGGTCATAGCGGACGACGCGGAAATGCTTGGTCCAGTGCGGCAGCTGGTCCTCCCACATCGTCATGTCCGACGACAGCGAGTTGGACAGCAGCAGTGCCGGCGCACCCTCCGGCCCGTCGATCTGGATATTGAATTTTTCGCCATTGATGCTGCTGATCGGCATGGCTGATGTCTCCCGATATTGGCAAGCTCGACGGCCTGGCCGCCATCCTGGCGCGCGGTCGGCACGTTGTCAGCTCTCCCGCGGCCTGCCAAGCTGCATGTTCCGGCACTGCAACAGGACGATGACGTGACGTCTTCCATCATCTTCGAGAACGCCCGCCTGTTGGACGGACGCAGCGATTCTGGCGAGCACGACATGTTCGTGCGGGTCGAGTCCGGCCGCATTCAGGAGGTCAGCGCCCATCGCATCACCTCCGACACGGCACGGCGGATCGACCTGCGCGGTCGGACATTGATGCCCGGCCTCATCGACTGCCACGTGCATGTCATCGCAGCCCTCGCCCATCTCGGCCAGAACGCGATGCTGCCCGATGCGCTGGTGGCGCTGCACGCCGCGCGGATCATGCAAGGCATGCTGATGCGCGGCTTCACCACGGTGCGCGACCTGGGCGGTGCCACGCATGCACTGGTCGAGGCGCAGGAGACGGGGCTGATCACCGGCCCGCGCCTGGTCATCTGTGGCAAGGCGCTGTCGCAGACCGGCGGGCATACCGATTTTCGCGGCCGCTACGACAATCGCGACACCGACTACCAAACGCGTCGCCTAGGTGCCTTGGGCCGCGTCGTCGATGGCGTCGATGCCTGCCGGGCCGCGGCGCGCGATGAGATCCGCCAGGGTGCGACCTTTCTCAAGATCATGGCCAATGGCGGCGTCGCCTCGCCCACCGACCCCATTGCCTTCCTCGGCTTCTCGTCAGACGAAATCCGCGCCGTCGTGGAGGAGGCGCACAACGCGCAAACCTATGTGGCAGCCCATCTCTACACCGACGAGGCCATCGCGCGGGCGGTGCAGTGCGGGGTGCGGTCGGTGGAGCACGCCAACCTCATCGAGCCTGCCACCGCCGCCCTGGTGCGCGAGAAAGGGGCGTTCTGCTGCCCCACGCTGGTGACATACGAGGCGCTGAAGGCGGAGGGCGCCTCGCTCGGCATGTTGCCAATCTCGATCGCCAAGATCGACGATGTCCGCCTGCGCGGCCTGTCTTCGCTGGAGATCATGCGCGACGCCGGCGTGACGATGGCCTTCGGCACCGATCTGCTGGCCGAGATGCACCGTCACCAGTCGGAGGAATTCGTCATTCGTGGCCGCGTGCTGCAGCCCATCGAGGTGATCCGC
>JBBROR010000421.1:0-2704 GCA_038229175.1 Acetobacterales bacterium
GATGGTGGTGGAGGCGCGGGAGCGGCGGCGGGGTGGTTTTGATGCGGGGTGAGTGGGTTTACGCTTCTCTACGTTCTTATTGTTCCGGGTTCGTAATGTGGCAGTGTGGCCCTGGGTTGCCATGCCGCCGAGAGGCGGCTCGCAATGACGGGGGGTGTGGTGAAATCAACCTTTCGCAGTCCCGTACTGAGTTGAAGGTCTGCAATGGGTCAATTTCGGGCCAGCGCACGCCCCCGGAGCAAATCGGCCGCCTTTTCGCCGATCATGATGCAGGCTGCGTTGGTGTTGCCGGAAACGACGGTGGGCATCACCGACGCATCGGCCACCCGCAGCCCTGAAATTCCGTGCACCCGCAACTGGTCGTCCACCACTGCCATCGCATCGCGCCCCATCTTGGCGGTGCCGGTGGGGTGATAGATTGTGCCGCCGTATTCGCGGGCGTAGTCCAGCAGCGCGTCGTCGCCCTGAACCGTGTCGCCGGGGAGATATTCGCTCTCGATGTAGCGCCGCATCGAAGGCTGGGCTGCCAAGGCGCGGCACATCTTCAGGCCGTCGATCATGGCGCGCTGGTCGATCTCGGCGGCCAGGTAGTTCGGTAGCAGGGCCGGATGCGCCGCCGGGTCCGGTGATTTCAGCAGGATTTCACCCCGGCTTTCCGGTCGCAACTGGCAGACGTTCTGGGTGAAGCCGGAGAATTTGTGCAGTCCTGTTGCGGGACGGTCGGCGCTGAAGGGGATGAAATGGAACTGGATATCCGGCTCCGGCAGATCGGCCCGCGTTTTGGCGAAGATCGCGACCTGGCCGGCGCTGATGGCGAGCGGGCCTTTGCGGGTGAGGATGTATTGCAGCCCGGCTTTCGCCATGCGCAGCTTGCTGGTCATCACGTCGTTGACGGTGAAGGGCTCGGTGCAGCGATAGGCGAACCTTGTTTGATAATGGTCCTGCAGATTCTGACCCACGCCGGGCAGATCGTGTCGCACCTCGATCCCCATTTCGGCCAGATGCGCGGCTGGCCCGACGCCGGAGAGCATCAGAAGCTGGGGCGAGTTGATGGCGCCGCCACAGAGAATGACCTCTCGCTTGGCCCTGATGGTCTGGAGCTGGCCGGCTTGCATGAAGGTGACGCCGGTGGCTTGGCGGTCGGCGAACAGCACGCGCTGCGCCAAGGCGTGGGTGATGACCCGCAGGTTGGGCCGCGCCATCGCCGGCTTCAGAAATGCCTTGGCCGCCGAGACCCGTACGCCGTTTTTCGTCGTCGTCTGGAAATACCCCACACCCTCCTGAGAGGCGCCATTCATGTCGGGGTTGAAGGGCAGGCCGATGCCTTTTGCCGCGGCCAGATACGCCTCGCACAGCGGGTGCCGCTCGGTGATGTCGCTGACCGAAAGCGGCCCGCCGCGCCCGTGAAACGCGGCGTCGCCGGCGCCGATCTTGCCCTCGGACCGGATGAAATACGGCAGCACATCCGCCCACGCCCAGCCCTGGTTGCCGAGCTGGCGCCAATGGTCGTAGTCGGCGTGCTGGCCGCGCACATAGGCGAGGCCGTTGATGGACGACGATCCGCCGAGCACCTTGCCACGCGGCCACAACATGCGGCGGTTGTTGGTGCCCGGTTCCGGTTCGGTTTCGTAGCACCAGTTCACCGACGGATCGGCGATCGTCTTGCCGTAGCCGAGTGGGATGTGGATCCAGATATTCCGGTCCGGCCCGCCGGCTTCCAGAAGCACGACGCGCGTGGCAGCATCCTCACTCAGCCGCGCCGCAACGACGCAACCGGCCGACCCTGCGCCGACGACAACGTAATCCGCCTCGATCGTGTCCATCACGCTCCCGCCCAACCAAGAAAGATGAGAAAATGTCCCGCATCTGCATCGTTGTCGAGTTCACACCCAAGCCCGGCTGTTTCGACGCTTTCCACGCCCACATTTCCGCCCACGCAAAGGCGACCCTGGCCGAGGAGCCCGGCTGCGAACGCTTCGACGTGATGCGCGTGCTGGACGACAAAGGCACGCCAGACGGTGCAAAGATCATGCTGGTCGAGGTCTACAAGGACATGGACGCTGTCATTGCACATCGCGCCAATCCGCGCATGCCCATCGTGGCCGAAGGCACCAAGCCGCTTCTCGACGGCCGTACACTCACCATTTGCGCTATCGACTGAAGCCGAATTCAGAACGCGGTGCCGATCCCCGCCAGCCTTCGGAGGTGGGTCTCGGTATCGCCGAACATCTTCTCGATCATGGTGAGCCGCTTGAAGTGGTGGCCCACCTTGTATTCCATCGTCATGGCAATGCCGCCATGCAGCTGGATCGCCTCCTGGCCGACATGCCGGGCCGACTTTCCGACCTGAACCTTCGCCGCCGAGATCGCCTTGCCGCGCATTGCTGCATCATCGTCTGACGCCATCATCGTGGCATACAGCGCCATGCTGCGCGCGAGTTCGAGTTGCACCAGCATATCCACCGAACGATGCTGCAACACCTGGAACTCACCGATGGCACGGCCGAACTGTTTGCGGGTCTTTAAATAATCCACGGTCGTTGCGTGCATGTCCGCCATAGCGCCCACCGCCTCCGCGCACAGGAAGGCGATTGCCTCGTCCACCACGCGTGAGATGATCGGAAATGCGTCCAGGCTCAGCACCGCTTCCGCCCGCGTGCCCTCGAAGCTGATCTCAGCCGCCCTCAGCCCGTCCTGCGTCGGA